>NZ_JBOFYU010000092.1:0-15919 GCF_051654825.1 Clostridium sp. | reverse complement strand
AACAAAAATATAATTTAAGTTTTTTGGAGGATAGGTAATATGGGGAAGCCTGAGAGGCGAAGTTGTGTATTAATAACAGGAGCAACTACTGGAATAGGATATGAATTAGCTAAGTTATATGCTAAGGATGGGTATAATTTATTATTAATTGCTAGAAATATTGATAACCTTGAAAAGGTTAGAGATGAGGTAAGTTTATATAATATAAATGTGGATATTTTAGCTGTTGATTTAGCTGTTGATAACTCTTGTGAAAAAGTCTTTAATTTTGTGGATGAAAAAAATTTAACTGTGGATATTTTAATAAATAATGCAGGGGTAGGTTCATTTGGTTATTTAAGTGAAACTGAAATGAAAAAAGAGTTAAGCTTAATAGACTTAAATATAAAATCATTAACTGAAATGACAAAGCATTTCTTACCTAGAATGATAGAAAGTGATTATGGATCTATAATGAATGTTTCTTCTACAGCAGCTTTTTGTGCAGGACCTAAAATGGCAGTATATTATGCATCAAAAGCATATGTTTTAAGTTTCACTGAAGCTTTATATGAAGAGGTTAATGGAACTAATATTAAAGTAAGCTGTCTTTGTCCAGGTGCAGTAGATACAGGATTTCAAAATAAGGCTGGAATTAAAAAATCTAAAAGTGCCAAAAATAATTTAATGTCAGTTAGCAAGGTTGCTAATTTAGCTTATAGGGATTTTAACAAAGGAAAATTAATAATAATTCCTGGAGCAAAAAATAAGGTGCTTGTAATGATGAATAAATTTATGCCTAGATTTATTTCAAGAAGAGTAATATTATTAATGAATAAAGGGTAATAATATTTTAATTTGAATAAATAGGTGATTATAATGAATGATAATATAAAACAAGAGATAACATATATATATGAAACATTAATAGAAAGTGGAGTAACTTTTTATTATGGAAGTGAATGTATAGGCTATGGTGAGATAAGCAAATTTACATTATCAGATGAGGATACTATAGAATTAGAATTGAATGGATTTGAAGAATATGAAGTAGATCTATATGACTTTATAGAAAACCATTCAAAAGAAGGCGTAAATTATCATAGCTGGAAAGACAAAAGAGAATTTGATATAAAATTAGACCAATTAAGAAAAGCTGAGGAGTAAAATCCTCAGCTTTTAATTTTAGATTATTTCTGCACTTTCTATCATCAGCTCATCATTTTTACAAAGAACAAACCTAAAGCAAGTAATACCAGGGTATATATTGCTTTGGAGTATGTTAGGTAAAGGAGTAAAATCTACATCAGATAAAAATTTAAATCCAGAATTAGCAATAACAGATGTTAAATAGTTAAAGTCTATTCTAGGATGATCCATTGATAATATTATTAATCCATCATCTTTAAGAACTCTGTTAAATTCAAGAAAGGTTTTTTCTATAACAGGGGCAGAGATTTCAGGCAATACAGATATACAATATATTTTATCGAACTTCTTATCATTATAAGGTAAATCAGATATATCAGCCTTAATTAGATTTAGTTTATTTAATGATGATGTAATATTTAATGATGCTTCTAAGCTAAATTCATTTTTAATTAAATTTAACATAAAAGCTTTATCTTCTATTTCATCAGTAATATCACAGGCGTAAGCTTCTTTACTTTTTTCAGCAATATAAAACTTAAAGTGGTGAGGCAATCCGCAAGCTGCATCAAGAGAGATATCTTCAGCTTCTACAAATTGACTAGCCCATGCATATTCATATAATCTACTCCACCATTGAGAAGGAATTGGATATAATAATGTATTCACTTGAGGATCGGAATTTAATATAAATCTTGATTTGCATAAATTGTAGTCAAAATTAGTTCTATCCATAAAAGCACCTCATAAAATATTTAGAATACACTATATTTGTATGAGACCTTTAGAATTATGTTACAATGTGGAAGTTATTATATATTAAACAAATTTTTCGAATTGCATGAAATATTATTGACAGAAGTTAAAATACACTATAAAATGTTATAAAAGATAAAATTGAAAATTTAAGTGAAGTTAAAAAAGTACACTTTAAATTGGTCCTGTGAGGCCAGAAAGGGAGTATGTGACGATGTTATACATAAAATTAGACAATAATTGCATAGCTATGTCAGTAAGAGCGTTTTCTAAAACTGATGATGAATATATAGGGATAGTAGGGAGAAGATTATTTTAATCGTCTCCTTAGTATCCTTTTGTTTTAATAAAAATCAGAAAGCTTTTATCCAGGTGTATTTTTAGTTAGAGAATTTATATATAGATTGAGGGAGGCTAAATTATGAAAGCAAAGCTAATATTAGAAAATGGCATGGTATTTGAAGGGAAGGCCTTTGGATACTTAAAAGACAGCGTTGGTGAGGTAGTATTCACAACAGGAATGACAGGTTATCAAGAAGTTTTAACAGATCCATCATATTATGGACAAATAGTAACAATGACATATCCGTTAATAGGAAATTACGGAATAAACTTAGAAGATATGGAATCAGATTCACCAAAGGTTAGAGGATTTATAGTTAGAGAAAAATGTAACTTCCCAAATAACTTTAGATGTGAAATAAGTTTAGAAGATTACTTAAAGCAAAATAAAATAATAGGATTAGAAGGTATAGATACTAGAGCTTTAACAAAGGTATTAAGAAATCATGGAACAATGAAGGGAATAATATCATTAGAAGCAAATGAATTAGAAGAAGTAAAAGAAAAAGTTAATGCATTCTCAAATCATGAAGCAGTTAGCATAGTATCAACTAAAGAAGTTTATACAATAGAAGGTAATGGGAAACATGTTGCAATAGTTGATTTTGGAATAAAGCAAAATATCATTAGAAACTTTGTAGCTAGAGGATGTAAGTTAACAGTATTCCCAATGACAGCAACAGCAGAAGAGGTTTTATCAGTTAACCCAGATTTAGTGTTCTTATCAAATGGTCCTGGAGATCCAGAAGATTTAACAGATGTAATAGAAAATATTAAAAAGATAGTTGGAAAGAAGCCAATAGTAGGTATATGTTTAGGTCACCAATTATTAGGATTAACTTTAGGTGGAAAAACTGCAAAATTAAAGTTTGGTCATAGAGGATGCAACCACCCAGTTAAGGATTTAGAAGAAAATAAAGTTCATATTACATCACAAAACCATGGTTATGTAGTAGAAACATTACCTGAAGATGTTGTGGCAACACATGTAAATATAAATGATGGAACAATAGAAGGTATGAAACATACTAAATTACCAATATTCTCAGTTCAGTTCCATCCAGAGGCTGCAGCAGGTCCAAAGGATAGCGAATATATATTTGATAAATTTATGAAGTATGCACTGTAGGAGGGTTTAAGATATGCCATTAAATAAAGATATAAAAAAGGTTTTAGTTATAGGGTCAGGTCCAATAGTAATAGGACAGGCGGCAGAGTTTGATTATTCAGGAACTCAAGCTTGTCAAGCGTTAAAAGAAGAAGGAATAGAAGTTGTATTAGTTAACTCTAATCCAGCAACTATCATGACAGATGCAGAAGTAGCAGATAAAGTTTATATAGAGCCATTAACTTTAGAATTCTTAGAAAAAGTTATAGCAAAAGAAAGACCAGATAGCTTACTTACAGGAATGGGTGGTCAAACAGGATTAAACCTTGCTGTAGAATTAGATGATGCAGGGATACTTGCAAAATATGATGTAAAAGTAATAGGTACTTCTATCCAATCAATAAAAGAAGGTGAAGATAGAGAGCTATTCAGAAACATGATGAATAGAATTAATGAGCCTGTTATTCAAAGTGAAATCATAACAGAATTAGAAGCTGGTATGGATTATGCAAGTAAGATAGGATACCCAGTTATAGTTAGACCTGCATATACACTAGGTGGAACTGGTGGAGGAATTGCTGATAACGAAGAAGAGTTAAGAGAAATCCTTACATCAGGTTTACAATTAAGTACTATAGGTCAAGTACTTTTAGAGAAATCAGTTAAGGGATGGAAAGAAGTTGAGTATGAGGTAATGAGAGACTCATATGGAAACTGTATAACTGTATGTAACATGGAAAATATAGATCCAGTTGGAATTCATACAGGAGATAGTATAGTTGTAGCTCCTTCACAAACTTTATCAGATAAAGAATATCAAATGTTAAGAACATCAGCAATAAACATAATCAATGCTGTAGGAATAGAAGGTGGATGTAATGTTCAATTTGCACTACACCCAACATCATTTGAATATGCAGTTATAGAAATCAATCCAAGAGTTTCAAGATCATCAGCTTTAGCATCAAAGGCTACTGGATATCCAATAGCTAAGCTTGCAGCTAAGATTGCTTTAGGATATGGATTAGATGAAATAAAAAATGCAGTTACTCAAAAAACATATGCATGCTTTGAGCCAACATTAGACTACGTAGTAGTTAAAATACCAAAATGGCCATTTGATAAGTTCTTTACAGCTGATAGAGCTTTAGGAACAAAGATGATGGCAACTGGTGAAATAATGGCTATAGGAGCTAACTTAGAATCTGCATTATTAAAAGGTATAAGAAGTTTAGAAATTGGTAAGTATTCATTAGACCATCCAAAGTTTAAAGAACTTAGCATTCAAGAATTAAAAACTATAGTTATGAAGCCAGATGATGAAAGATTATTTGCTCTTGCAGAAATGATAAGAAGAGACTATAGAATAGAAAGTATTTCAAAAATAACTGGAATAGATATATTCTTCTTAGAAAAGTTTAAGTGGATAGTTGAAGAAGAAACTAGATTAAAATTAAGCAAAATAGAAGATTTAGATAAAGAATGGTTATTAAACCTAAAGAAAAAAGGATTCTCAGATAAGGCTATAGCTGATATGTTAAAGGTTAATCCAGATGATGTTTATAGATTAAGAAGCATTTGGAACATAAAGCCTGCATATAAGATGGTTGATACATGTGGTGGAGAATTCGAAGCATTATCACCATACTACTACTCAACATACGAACAATATGATGAAGTAGAAGTATCAGATAAGAAAAAGGTTATAGTTATAGGATCAGGACCAATAAGAATAGGTCAAGGTATAGAATTTGACTATGCATCAGTTCATTGTGTAATGGCATTAAAGAAGATGGGAATTGAAACAATAATAGTTAACAATAACCCAGAAACAGTAAGTACAGACTTTAACATATCAGATAAGCTATACTTCGAGCCATTAACAGAAGAAGATGTTTTAAATATAATTGAAAAAGAAAATCCAGATGGAGTTATATTACAATTTGGTGGTCAAACAGCTATTAAATTAGCTAACTTCTTAAAGGAAAAGGGAATAAAAACTTTAGGAACAACAGCAGATCAAATAGATATGGCTGAAGATAGAGAAAAGTTTGATGCTTTACTTGAAGAATTAGGAATAGATAGACCAAAGGGTAAAGGTGTTTGGACTGTAGAAGAAGGTTTAGAGGAAGCTAGAAGATTAGGATTCCCTGTTTTAGTAAGACCTTCATACGTACTTGGTGGTCAAGGGATGGAAATAACATTTGATGAAGAAGAGTTAACATACTACTTAAAGAATGCATTTGTTAAAGATACTAAGAACCCAATACTTGTAGATAAATACTTAATGGGTAGAGAAATCGAAGTAGATGCTATATCAGATGGTGAAGAAATATTAATACCTGGTATAATGGAGCATTTAGAAAGAGCTGGAGTTCACTCAGGTGACTCAGTAACTATGTATCCAAGTCAAAATGTTACAGATGAAATAAAGGCTAAAGTTTTAGATTACACTAAGAAATTAGCTGTTGCTATAGGAATTAAGGGTATGATAAATATCCAATTCATTGAGTTTGAAGGACAACTTTATATAATAGAAGTTAATCCAAGAGCTTCAAGAACAGTTCCATATATCAGTAAAGTAAGTAAGGTGCCAATAGTAGATTTAGCTACTAAGGTAATGTTAGGACATAAATTAGCTGATTTAGGATATGGAGTAGATGTTTACCCAGAACCAAAGTTAGTGTCAGTTAAGGTTCCTGTATTCTCAACACAAAAGCTTCCTAAGGTTGAAGTATCATTAGGACCAGAAATGAAATCAACAGGAGAAGTTTTAGGTGTAGGTAGAAACGTTAAGGAAGCTTTATACAAAGGGTTTGTAGGTGGAAGCATGTATCCTGGAACTGAAAAAGGAAAGATACTAGCTACAATCAATAAACATGATAAAGCAGAGTTCTTACCAATAGCTAAAATGTTATCAGATGTAGGATATAAATTTGTAGCTACAGCTGGAACAGCTGAGTTATTAAGAGAAGCTGGAATAGATGCTGAAGTAGTAAGAAAGCTTAATGAAGCAACTCCTAATATATTAGATGTTGTTAAGAATAAAGAAGTTGACTTAGTAGTTAATACTCCTACAAAAGGAAATGATTCTAAGAGAGATGGATTCTTAATAAGAAGAGCAGCTGTTGAAAGAAACACTGGAGTAATAACAGCTTTAGATACATTAAAAGCTATAGCTGAAGTTAAGATAGCTGAATTAGATAAGCAAGATTTAGAAGTATTCAACATAGTAGAATAGTATTTATAAAACCACTTAGAAATTCTAAGTGGTTTTATTTTTTGCAAAAAAATAGAAAAAAATAGTAGAAAAATGTTGACTTAGAACGAATGTTCTTATAGAATATAAGTATAGAACGAATGTTTGGTTGGAGGGGTAATCATGCAACATAATAGTGGCGTATTTGTAAAATTAAATTATAAAACAATAGGGGAATTCAAGAGTCTAATAATAGATAGAGAAGGAATTTCTAATGAATACGAGAAGTATATGATGTGTGCAGGCAAATACGACAAAGATGGTTGGACATTTGTTTTTAAGGCAAATAGCTTAAAAGAAGCAGAAGCATTAATAAATAATAATTCATTAAGAACAAGAAAAAAATCTAATTATAGAAAGTCAATTATAGATAATAATGTAAATGTAATAGATAGTGAAAGCGTGCAGATACCTGCATGGATGTAAAAAAAAGACAAATCATTTCTGATTTGTCTTTTTCTTTATATATCTAAAAGATTCTTCTTGTAATTTGAGTAAAGATCTCTTAATTCATTCATCTTTTCATCTAACTCAAGAGCTAAATATGATGCTGTCTTAAAGTCATCCTCTCCTAAAGCTATTTTAATGCGTGTAAACAAGCTTTGGTTAGTATAGGTATCTTTCATTACCTCATGTCTTAGAGCGTTAATTTTCATCCAATTAGACACATCTAAATCTAAAGCATCTGTGCAGTGAAGTTTTTTAAAGCTTCTTATTTCAGCAGTGTAATTAGAAATAACTCTATGAGATATTTCTGTTGCCCATCTTTGAGTAACAGCTAACTTAAAGCTATTAATTAATGAATCTGTTAATACATCATTTCTTTTAAGTACATTTAGTTTTTCAGGATTATTTTCTAGTTGAATTAAGTTTTCGTAAACTGTTGATGGAGCTTTTCCAAAGTATGTATTTCTTTCTTCTTCAGTGAAGTCTTCAAAAACATCTTCTTCACTTCTATAAGCTCTATTTGTTTCTAAGTAATCAGCAGTTTCTCCAGCTTTCTTAGAAAGTTCAGCTAATAATTCTTCTTCAGTTTTATTATTTTCTAAAGCATACATAATCCCATCAAGCATAGCCATATAAGTAACTGTTATTACTAAGTATATATTTGAGTGTGGATTAGGTGATCTAAGTTCAAATCTAGTAGCCATTGGATTATTAAGATCTCTAATTAGACCCATTAATATAGTTCTATTTCTAGATGGATTATCAGGACTTAAACCTAGTGATGTAACTATACATATTGGTGCTTCAAATCCAGGTTTTAATCTTTTTAATGAATTATTAGTTGATGAAATAAATGGATTCATAACTTCATAATTCTTTAATGCTCCCATAATAGCTCCATAACCTATACAGCTAATGAAATCATCTTTAGTAGCATTAAATAAGTTTATTCTCTTTCCATTCTTAAGCTTTAAGCTTACCCCAACATGAGTGTGCATTCCTGAACCAGCAACACCTTCAATTGGCTTAGCCATAAATGTAACATCTAATCCATGTCTTCTAAATGTTTCTTGAGCTAATATCTTTATAAATATTTCATTATCAGCAGATTGTACTGCATCTGAATACTTCCAATCTATCTCTATTTGTTCCATTATATGATTAAATTGACCAGTTGAATCTAATTGAGCCTTAACTCCTCCAACTTCCTTATGACCCATTTCAGGTTCAAATCCGTAAGCTTCCATTAACATTAAAGTTTCTTCTAAAGCGGATCTTACAGAACCCTTAGTTCTTGTCCAATATTGCTCTTGTAAAACTTCAGATGTTGATAACTCTTCAATAGAAGCTTTTTCATTAGGTGTTTTAACCCAAAATTCAAGCTCAGTTGCTGAAGTTATAACTAATTCATCAATTTCATCAAAAGTTATACCAAAAGGTGATAAAGTTTCAGGTTTATTTTTGAAAGTATTTAAAAGAGTTTCTTTAAATGTAGATATTGCTGCTGTTAATATGTGTCTTGAACAAACAGCTTTATTGTTATGGATTAGGAATGAAGGAATTCTTAAAGTTCCGATAGGCTTATTTGTTAAAGTGTCAATGTGGTCATAATTGTAGTCAACAAACCAATTTGCATTAAGATCAGCAACCATATCTACTTTAGCGTCATTAAGAGTAGCGATTCCAGGTAATACAACTGATGAACCGTCTGTTTGGATAGCAACACCATTAAGGAAAGAGTCTATGTCATCTAAAAATAATTTAGCAGGTATTTTTTCATCTGTATCATTTCCTGATAAATCAATTCCGACGATAGAAACAAACTTAATTTCCGGGTGAGAATTAAAAATTTTAAATAAGTCTTCTTTGTTGTGCTCTGATTTAGGTATTGTATAAATTAAATTACTCATAAAGTATCTTTCTTGCCTTTTTAAAAGCAAGAAATATAGTCACATCCTTTCTGCTTAAAATCGAACGAATTTTAACTAATACAAAATAATATTCGTTAAAAAAATAATTATAAAGAAATTTTATTATATTGGTAATATGATGTCAACTATTTTAATGGTAAATAAAGAAAAAACAATAGTTAAATTTGAAATTATACTATATAAAGTAAAAATATTTTAAAAAAATTATATTTATAAGTAACACGAACACTTTTTTAGTAAAATAATGGTTATAATTATAATAGTTAAAGCATATATAAGCCTTTAGGAAGTAAAATTTGTGGATTTATATTAAATAAAGGTATAAAATATAATATAGAATTAAAGATGATGGAGTGAGATTGCTTGGATAAGAGAAATATGCCTATAGGTTTTTTTGATTCTGGAGTAGGTGGACTTAGTGTTATGAGAGAAGCCATCAAAATAATGCCTAATGAAGATTATATATATTTTGGAGATTCTATAAATGCACCATATGGTATAAAGTCAGCAAAAGAAGTTAGAGATTTAACATTTAGTGCAGTTGAATTCTTATTAAGTAAGGGTGTTAAAGGTATAGCTGTTGCTTGCAATACAGCTACAAGCGCTGCTGTTGCTGAATTAAGACGAGTATACCCTAACTTACCTTTAGTAGGAATAGAGCCAGCCTTAAAGCCGGCAGTTGAATTAAATAAAGATGGGAATATATTAATAATGGCTACACCTATGACTTTAAGCGAAGCTAAGTTTAATTTATTAATGAATAAATACAATAAGAATTCAAATATAATACCAGTACCATGTGCAGGATTAATGGAGTTCATAGAAAAAGGGATATTAGAAGGTGAAGAATTAGAAAAGTATTTATCAGAAAAAATATCTACTTATAATGTAGGAAAAATATCAGCTATTGTATTAGGATGCACACATTATCCTTTTATAAAATCTTTATTAATAAAGATAGTTGGAGAAGATGTAGTGATTTTAGATGGTGGAACAGGAACTTCAAAGGAATTAAAAAGAAGATTAGAAGAACAAAATTTATTAACAACATCTAAAGAAAAAGGAAGAGTTATAATATATAATTCATTAAATAATGATGAAATAATAAAATTAAGTAACAAATTAATATCGATAGAATAAGTTAAATTACGAGGTAATTTAACTTTTTTTTATTTTTATTTGTTAAAATGTTGACAAAAATAAACTAAATTGCTATATTAATATTAAGGATAGAATTTTCAGAAAATTACAATAAATGAGAATTCTTTAAGGGGGATTTATGATGGATATAATGGTTAAGTCAGTTTTAGGAGAAAAAATTTGTATTGAAGATGCAATCTTATTAAGAGAAATGATAAGAAATAACATCAATACTGGAGTAACACTTGATTTTACAGGTTTTGATAGAGTGCCATCAACTTTTTTAAATGCTTTATTTAGTGACTTAATTAATAAGTTTGGTAGGCAGTTCGTTTTTGCACAAGTTGATGTTAAAAATTTATCAAATTATAATGATTATTCAAGAGTTGTATTAGGAACAACATTTCAATAGAGTTTATATGGTTAAATAAAGAGCATAGAGAAATCTATGCTTTTTTTTATAAATAAGATATAATTACCAATAGTGGTTGAAAATCATAAATTTATTGTATTCATATTACTAAATATGATAATAATATAATAATAAATGTAATTGAAAGGAGAGTTTACTATGAAAAATCCTATAGTAACGATAAATATGCAAGATGGAGGAGTTATTAAAGCAGAATTATATCCAGAAATAGCTCCAAATACAGTAAATAACTTTATTTCTTTAATAAACAAAGGTTTTTATAATGGAGTTATATTCCATAGAGTAATACCAGGATTCATGATTCAAGGGGGATGCCCAGATGGAACAGGAATGGGTGGTCCAGGATATGCTATAAAAGGTGAATTTACAAGAAATAAATTCAAAAATGATTTAAAACATTCAAGAGGTGTTTTATCAATGGCTAGAACAATGGTTAACGATTCAGCAGGAAGCCAATTCTTTGTTATGGTTCAAGATTCACCACACTTAGACGGTCAATATGCTGGATTTGGTAAAGTTATAGAAGGAATGGATGTTGCTGATAAAATAGTTAGCTCAAAAACTGATTATAATGATAAACCAGTTCAAGATCAAAAGATTAAGACTGTAACAGTTGATACTTTTGGTGAAAAATATCCAGAACCAAAAAGAGTATAATTTTTAGAGGAGAATAATATGCTTGATAATAATAAGTGTATCTTAACGTATGGGTTACCTAAGGATGATTTGATAATATTAGAGAAACTAAATGTAAAGGTAATTGAAATAGACACTGATATGGTGGAGATGAATGTTATTGATATACTAAAAGGGATAAAATTTAAAACATTTAATCCTAATCCAACAAATGAAAAAGTTATATTATTTAACAATTTTTCTGATGTGGAATTACAAGCAACTATTACAGAAATTAGAAAGAATATAATAGGTGGGTTATTAGCAGTAGTAACTCCTATATCTATGTATTGGAAATTTGATGATTTATTAGTTCATTTAATAGAAGAAAGAGAATGGCATTTAAAATATCAGAAGGGAAGAGGATAAAGTGAGTAGAGTAGGGGAGAAAATTAAAGAAGCTAGACTTAAGAATGGATTGACGCAAAAAGCCTTAGCTAAAAAACTAGGGGTTGCAGAAAAGTACATAAATGAAATTGAGTTAGGAAGAAAAGTTGCTCAAGAATCATTTATTGATAAAGCTGCAAAAGTATTAAAATCAGATTTTAATGATGTCAGCATGGTTGTAACTGATGAAGATTTAATGAAAGAAAGAGAAATGATGAAAAAATCAGCAGTTGCAACACCTAAGAAAAAAATTGAGCAAGATGAAGTATGGACTAATGCATTTTCAAATGTTTTAAAGAATGTTCCTATATTTGATTATTCTTTAAAAAATCAAAAAGGATTTAGAGAATTACCTATACATTCAAATAAAGTAGAAGGATATCATCAAGATAAGGTTCTATATTTAGAAGTTCAAGATAATGAAATGTCAGGTTTTAGAATGCTTAAAGGTGATTTAGTATTTGCTCACTTAGTAAAGGAAATAACTAACAATGGAATATTCTTAGTTAATTACAAGGGAGCTACTAAAATAAGACAAATAAAAAGCTTAGGAAATTCTAAGTTATTACTTGTTAGCAATGGTGGAAGTTTATTAACAGAAACTATGGAAGCAAAGGAAATGCAAGTTATAGCAAAGTTAGAAAGAATAGAAATAAAACTATAAATAGTATTGAAGAAGGAGCTATAAAGGCTTCTTCTTTTTTTATATATTATAATTCCCAATTATATATAAGATACATATAATGGTTAATGATTAATATAGTGGAGTGATAGTTATAGAAGAGTTATATAGTGCAAAGGTTGAATCAGGAATAGAATATATTAAAAATTTACCAGAATCAGTTTTAAATAAAATAAAGATATCACAAATTGTGGGCGGAGAAGAAAAAAATAGTATTGAAATTATTATTATATCAGGTGATACTCCTGAAAATTTAAAAAAATTTGCTGATAGTTTAGGCGGAGAATATGAAGATTTAGGACATGGGTTTGGAATTCTAACAATAGATATAACGAAGATAATAGATGTGTCTAAAAATCCAAGTATTCAATATTTTGAATTGCCTAAATCTCTATATACAACAGATTCATCAAGTAATAGAGCTGCATGTGTACAGAGCGCTCAAACAGCATTTGGGTTAGATGGTAAGGGGGTATTAATAGGAATAATAGATTCTGGAATAGATTATACTCACCCTGCTTTTAGAAATGATGATGGTACAACAAGAATTGAATATATATATGACTTAAGCTTAGGAAAAGTTGTTTATAATAAAGAAAAAATAAATGAAGCTTTAAAATCTAGTAACCCATTTTCTGTAGTACCTTCTAAAGATACTAATGAACATGGTACTCATGTTGCAGGTATAGCTTGTGCTGGAGGGAAAATAAATAAGCAATATTATGGTGTTGCTCCAAATAGTTCAATCGCTATAATTAAATGCACTCGGGGAAGTTATGCATTAAGTACAAACATAATGAGAGGGCTAAAGTTTTTAGTTGATAAAAGTAAGGAGCTTAAAATGCCATTGGCAGTAAATATAAGTTTAAGTACTAATGATGGAGCTCATAATGGTACAAGTTTATTAGAACAATATATATCTACTACGGCAACTTTAGAACGAATAACTATATGTATTGCAGCAGGAAATGAGGGCGAGGCAGCACATCATGTAGGAGGAATACTAGAAGGAATAATTAGAGTTCAATTAAATATTGCAACTGATGAGACTAATGTAATTATTAATTTATACAAATCAGTTTTGCCAGAAATTACTATAGAAGTAATAAGCCCATCAGGACGTAGTACAGGAGAGATAGCTGTAAAAGAAAGCTATAGAAAAGGTAGTGTGGGAAAAGATAAATATCAAATATTAGATACTGGGCCAAAACCTTTTGATATTATTGGTGAATTAACTATAGCATTAATTGCATCAGGCCAATATTTAGAATCAGGGCAATGGGAAATAGTAATTAGAGTAGTAAATAAACATAAAGGGATATTTGATATTTGGTTACCTATATCAGAAGGCCTTAATACTAAAACAAAATTTCTAAAGCCTACAATTAATAACACACTAGGAATACCAGCAACAGTTGATAATATAATAGCTGTTGGAAGTTATAATTATAAAACAAATAATATATCTCCATTTAGTGGAAGAGGAAGAAGAGGTGATATTTCATATATGAGACCAGATTTAGTAGCACCAGGAGAAGGGATAATGGCACCAATACCTGATAAGTCATTTGACTCAAAAAGTGGAACATCTATGGCAACACCTCATGTTACAGGCATAGCAGCATTAATGATGCAATGGGGAATCGTAAAAGGAAATGATCCATATTTATTTGGGGAAAGGCTAAAATATCATTTAGTATCTAATGCAAAAAGACCTAGAAATGATGTTGTATATCCAGATCCATCTTGGGGATATGGAGAAGTGTGTTTATATAATAGTTTAGAATCAGTAATAAATATTTTAGGAGCTAGATCAGATTCTTATAATAAATTGAATGAATATGAAATAGGAGGTTTATTTATTAGAAAGCCTTAAATTTGATTTATCACAAATTTAAGATAAGATGCATAGTATTATTTAAGGAGTATTAATAATAAGGAGTAAAGTATGGCTCAAAAAGGTCGTTTAAAGATACAGTGTTTTAGTGGAGATACATTTATTCCTGTTGATAAAACAAAGGTAACGGTTAGTCCATCAGCAGGATATGAAGGAGAAAGTAGAGAGATTTTATTAACAACAAATTCAATGGGAGTAAGTGATACTATTGAATTAGATGCACCACCATTTGAATATTCACAAGATCCTAATATAGGAAAGATACCATATAGTGTATATGATATAAAGGTAGAAAGAGATGGTTTTCAACCTTTATTAATAAATGGATGTCAGGTATTTCCAGAAGAGTTAGCACTTCAAAACTGTAATTTGTTAGAGACAGGAAATAGATCATCAAGACTTGAGGTAATAGATATTGGACCAAATAGGTTAAATGGAGATTATCCAGCTAAGATTCCTGAAGAAGTAGATAAACCATTACCACCACCAACAGGAGGAGTTGTTTTACCTAAGCCAGTAGTACCAGAGTTTATAGTGGTTCATACAGGTAGTCCAAGTAATACATCAGCACCAAATTATAAAATTCCATATAAAGATTATATTAAAAATGTTGCATCTAGTGAAATTTATTCAACATGGCCAGATAGTACAATTAGAAGTAATGTATATGCAATAATATCATTTACATTAAATAGAATATATACTGAATGGTATAGAGGAAAGGGAAAGGATTATGACATAACAAATTCAACAGCATATGACCATGCATTTAATTATGGACGAAATTTATTTGAAAGTATAAGTGTAGTAGTTGATGATATATTTGCAACATACGTTAGAAGGTTTGGTAAAAAGCAACCACTATTAACTCAATATTGTGATGGTAAAAATGTAAGTTGTCCAGAATGGATGACTCAATGGGGAAGCAAATATCTAGGAGACCAAGGGAAAACTCCTTATGAGATATTAACTCATTTTTATGGTAATGATATTGAGCTTGTTACAGCAGAACAAGTTAAAGGAATTCCAAAATCCTATCCAGGATATGATTTAGTAGTAGGATCAACTGGGGAGGAAGTAAAGACTGTTCAAGACTATTTAAATAGAATAGCTAAAAACTATCCGCTTATTCCTAAGAGTGCTGTAGATGGAATATATGGTTCTAATACTGAACAAGCAGTTAAGGTATTCCAAGAGGTATTTAATTTACCTAAAACAGGTGTTGTAGATTATGCAACTTGGTATAAGATTTCAGATGTATATGTTGGAGTAACTAGAATAGCTGAGCTAAGAGAATCAGTTGCAAGCCAAGATAGAATATTTATTCCACCAAGATCATTTGATAATTATTATGACCCGAATGTACCTAGATTTAATTATTATGATGATATATAGAAAATAAAAAATGCCCACTATGATAGGGCATTTTTTTTATTTAATAAGTATATATTAAATTAATTTTAATTAAGTTCATGTCTATGTTTAAAATAAAAATAAATAGTTTGTCCTATAAATACAAGACTTAAAAGTCCAAATAGAGGATAAAGTGAACCTATTAGTTTAGAAAATCCTATTTGAGATATAGGTAATGCTAATGCTAATACTATAAAAATTCCATTCTTAAATGGTATTTTAAATACTTGTTCAATTGTTTTACTTATAGAGTAAACATCTGAAACTTCAGTAGAAAACATTTCAAGCCAAATAACTACTAATAATAATGCTTGAATAACA
>NZ_JBOFYU010000091.1:0-16966 GCF_051654825.1 Clostridium sp. | reverse complement strand
GAATCACTAGGATTTGTTAATCTAACACAAACATATCAAATGATGCATTAAATTCTAATGAACCGCCGTATACCGAACGGTACGTACGGTGGTGTGAGAGGTCGGTAGATAAAATAATTATCTACCTCCTACTCGATTATTCAATTTCTTTTTTATTAAATAAATTAGATGCTATAAAGTATGATATTAAAATAAGAGTTATAGCTGAAAGAATACCTATTATAGTTAAAGTACCTGTATTTAATGTAATATTAATTGTAGGTAGATACTCTACTAATAATGGAGATAAAGTTAAAGGTAATACAGCTAAAAGTACAAGAACATATCTACCTTTTTCAAATCCAAGAAGTAATGTAGTAGGACATAGTATAACTATAAAAAATAATCCCATTAGTAGAGAAGAAAAAATAGAAGCTGAAAAAGTCATAACTTCAGCAATATTTCTTATATTAAAAATATAAAAACCAATATAAATTAAAGCAGAAATAATAACTGCAATTAAAGTATTTATAGCACAATAAATATATTTAGATAAAACATAATCCTTTGGATTAATAGGAAGAGAATATATTAAATAATTTATTTTACTTTTTTCCTCATAAAACATAGTATTATAGCAAGCTGTCAATAAATATAAACCACTTATAAATGGTATAAATGTAGGACCAGATAAAAGCATAAATAAACTTAAACCTAACATTATTAAAAGGTTCTTTTTAAAAGTAAAAAGAGTATTAAATTGAAGTCTTACTAATTTTAAAATATTATCCATAAAACTACCCCCTAGTATAATATAATAATAAATCTTCTAAAGTACATTTTTCATAAATAGCTTCGTTTCCAAAGATATCAAAGGCTTTATTCTTATCAGTGGATAAGCCCTCAAATCCAAAGGCATTTTCTTTAATTCCAATAAGCTCTTTTTTTATGGAGTTATCTAATAAATCCTTTTTACCTTTAACAATTGTATGAGTTTGTAAAAGCTCGTCTTTTTCAGCATTTAATAAGATTTTTCCATTGTATATCATAACTATATAATCAGCAGCCTTATCTAAATCACTTGTAATATGAGTTGAATAAAAAACAGTCATTTCATCCTTTTCCATATGACTTTGGATTAATTCAAGAAACTCATTTCTAACTAATGGATCTAAGTTAGAAGTAGGTTCATCCATAAGTAAAAGTTTAGGATGATGGCTTAGAGCCATTATTAATTCAAATTGCTTCTTTTTACCTTTAGAAAGATTTTTATATTGCTTACTTTCATCAATATTAAATTGTTTAACATAAGATTTATAAAGGCTTTCATCCCAATTGCTATAAAAGGAAGACACTACTTTATGAATGTTAGATATTAAGCTTTCTTCTAAAAATCCAGATATATCTCCAACATAGGCCATATCTTTTTTACTATTAAAGTCCTTTGATATATCAGCTCCTAATACACTAATAGTTCCATTTATATTTTTATTAAGTCCTAAAATAGAACGAATAGTAGTAGTTTTTCCAGATCCATTAGGACCAATAAATCCAGTAATATATCCAGATTTAACAGCTAAATCTTCTATAGTTAAAGAAAAATTATTATAGTTTTTTTCTAAATCTTTAATTTTTATTGCATCCATTATTTAAACCTCCACATAAATACTTTTTAATATTTCAATACATTCATCTAATGTTAAGCCCATTGATTTAGCAGATATTATAATATCCTCTAATTTAGATTCCATTTCTGCTAATGCTGCATCTCTAAGTCTTTCAGAATTACTTCCTGATACAAAGGTTCCTTTACCTACAACAGTTTGAATAAAACCTTCTTTTTCTAATTCTTCATAAGAACGCTTAACAGTAATAATACTTACTTTTAGCTCCTTAGCTAAGGTTCGAATAGAAGGTAAAGGGGCTAAAGGTTTCAATTTTCCATTTAATATTTGGCTTTTAATTTGTGTTTCTATTTGTTCATAAAGAGCAACAGGTGAGTTGTTGCTTATAATTATATCCAAGTGTTAACCTCCGTTACTAAGTGTATATATTTAGTATATACACATAGTATCATTTAGGTTCTTTAAAGTCAATAAAAAATCTGTAAATTATATAAAAAATGTTAAAATTTATATTTAGATATAATAAAAAAGCATAGAAATTTATCTATGCTTAAAAAGAAAAAGGATATTTAACATAAAGTGCTAGGTGTATAAGTAAGTTTAGATAATTTAGCTAATAATAGTAGATTAATAATAAATAAAGTGAAGAACAAGGAAAATTAATGCAACTCCAATCATAAGTTTGGAGAGAAAAACAGAAGTTTTAAGATGCTCATCTTTATTTTCTATGCTATAAAGATTGAAATACTCTAGAAAATAAAAGATAGGTTCAATGTTTCCTCCTTTAGCAGAATAAAGCCAAAGTAACCCAAAAACAAAAAGAATTATTCCAGCGGATAAAAAAGTCATTTAAAAGCCTCCTTTTAAAATTACTACTTCACAAATTTAATAACAATGAAGTCGTTCAATATTAGGCGTATTAATAAAGTCTTTAAAGTATGTATAATTATTTTCATTAATTAATATATACTACTTTTGGAAAAATGTTATATAATTGCTATATAAATATGGATTTAATATTGGGACAGGAGAATATAAAGAATACAAGTTTGAAAAGGGGATTAAAAATGGTTTTATTAGTAATTGATACACAAAAATTAATAACAAATAATGCTTTATATGAATTTGATAGATTCGTATCTAATGTAAAGAAATTAATAAATAATGCTAGAGAAAATAATATAGAGGTAATATATGTACGTCATGATGATGGACAAGATAGTGACTTAACTAAGGGAACTGATGGATTTGAAATATATGAAGATTTTAAACCAATAAATGATGAAAAGATATTTGATAAGAATGTTAATAGTGCATTTAAGGGGACTGGGTTACTAGAGTATTTAAAAGATAAAGGTGAAACTGAAATCATAATTACAGGACTTCAAACAGATTATTGTATTGATGCTACTGTAAAATGTGGATTTGAGCATGGATTTAAAGTAATAGTTCCAGCCTATGCAAACACAACAGTAAGCAATAAGTTTATGTCATCAGAGGAAAGCTATAAGTATCATAATGAATTCATGTGGAATGGAAGATATGCAGAATGTGTTTCAGTAGATGAAGCAATTAATTGGAGCATCAACTGAAAAAACTCCAATTGAAGGACAAATTTCTTTATTTAACGAGGCTGAAGATTCAGCCAATAGCTGATCTGTTGAGCCAACGCCAGATAATATAATAATCTCAACATATAAAAGAACTGCTAGAAAAAAAGGCAGTAAAGAAATTGTTATAAAGGATTTATCATGTGAAACTGCAAAAGCTAATAACTTAAATGTCTTTCAATATTTAAATCATTTATTTAAATCATTGCCAAATATAAACTTTAATGATCAATCGCAGTTGCTAGAGCAGCATCTTCCTTGGTGAGGAAGTTTACCTGAGTGTTTATATAATAAAAATAATAAGCAAAAAGATTAGGAGTCCGCTTAGTTGCGAGCTCCTTTTTAATATACAATAATTTATTTAATTTTGAAATATGCTACTTTCTGGAGCGCTTACTCAAAAAATCATGATATTGCGAATTAATTAAGAAAATTTATTGTTTTTATTACGTTGTTGATATTTTAGGTATAGTTGGAATTTATTCTAAATTAATACTAGCCACTATATTGATTTTTTTCAATCTTTTTAATGGAAAAATACTAGAAATAACACAGGCACTTATAGTTATAGTAGTTGCCAAAATAATGGGAATTATAGGAACTTTAAATGCAAATTCAGTAATGCTTCCATTAATAAAAAATGTTTTCATAAGTTCAAAGCAAGCTTTATAGACTCCGAAGGATAGTGTACTTCCAATAATGCTACCACATATAGAACCTACTATTCCATAATATGATGATTCTAATAGTACCATTTTTTTAAATTGTTTATTTGTAATTCCTATTGATTTTAGAGTTGCAAATTCTTTTGTTTTTAACAAAATATTGGTATTTATAGTATTACCTATATTTAACAAACCTATTATAAATACGATAAAAGATATTCCATATAGTAGTATGGAAATTTGTATATAATATTGCTTTTGAGTTTTATTAATTTCATTAAAATCTGTATAGACTGAATTTTTAGTATTTCTAGAAATATTTTCAACCTCTTTTGAAACCATACTCTTATCACTACTTAGTTCAATATCATAACCTACTGTTGAATTTTTACCTGTAAGGTCAATATAGGTTTCTTCAGTTGCAATAATACCAAGACCACCAGTTGGTGAGCTTCTATCATATGGTGATTTTGTTAATACTCCAATAACCTTCACCTTTTTAAACAAGTTATTATCTATATTACTCTTGTTATTTAATTCCATTTCATAGCCCTTAGTATTAGACGTTAAATTAAAATCTAAATATATTTCATCTCCAATATTAAGATTAGATATTTGAATATTTTTAGTTTTGTCACTATCTGAATCAATCATCAAACTATCCTGAATAATTAATACACCGTTTTCTGAATTCATTTTATCAATATCTATTGATCCATCTTTAAGATACTTATTACATTCATCTATTTGCTTATCACTATATCCATAAAACCCACTACTTGTTGTAAAAAAGTATTCTCCATTATTATAACTATTAGGATATTCATTATTATTTAATACTATCTCCAAATATTCATTTGTTAACTTTTCATATTTAAAACTAGATACAACATGTCTAAAATTTCTTTTATATACATTTGCTACTCCATCTATGTTTTTCAATGCATTATAATAATCATCTGTGAATCCGTATTCCCCTACAAAGGAACTGTTTTTATTTCCCTCACTACCAATAATCATTTCATTTGATATTCTTAAATCACTATTAAAATCAGCTCTATTATTTGTAAAATCAAAAACTTTAAAGCCATAATTAATTAACGAGTAAAATGTAATAAATAAAGTTATGCTTAATGTTATTGAAATTAATGTATTTCTAAATTTCTTTTTGTTCCTTTTCATATTTTTATAAGCTATTTTATCTTCTATAGATAAATATTTAGATAATAATCCACTTTTCTTATTTATATTTTCTTTTTGAATATTATTATAATTATTTATTGCTTCTATAGGTTGTATTTTACTTGCAAAAATTAATGGTTTTCTAGATGAAATTAATACTGTAATTAGGCCAATACCTATGGTAAATAAAATTATATATGGATTAACTATTAAAGTGAAATTTCCAGAAAAAGAGTTGTTCATAATAAGCAAAATACCTTTTAATAATATTAGTCCAAGTATTATTCCAATTGGAATTGATATAACTGCTAATATTAAAAGTTCCATTCTAAGTATTTTCATTACTTGTTTCTTAGTAGTTCCAATAGCACGCAATACTCCTAACTGTTTAAATCGCTCTAAAACTAGAATACCAACTGCATTATGGATAACTATAATAGCTGAAAATATAACAATAAAGCATATAAATCCAATGGATGCTATCACTCCTAAATTATCACTATTTTTTATGGTCCAATTAGCATTTTTAAGTAATGTATTTTCATCTAGTATTTTATCAATCATATTAAATTCACTTGTTATGCCTTTAGTTATTTTTTCAATATCTAACCCATCTTTTATTAAAATGTAACTATTATAACTTGGATTTTCTATTGGATCAAATCTACTTAATGTCTCTGAATTAACGATTCCTGTTGCAACTCTTTCTGAAACTAAATTTTTAGAATTACTTATTATTAATCCAACTAATTTAAAATCTTCTTTCTGACCAAATACATTTAATGTTATTGTATCTCCTATTTCTATATTTTCACCAAGCAAATCTAAGACCCACTCTTCTAATACAATTTCATTTTTATTATGAGGCATATCTCCATTTACTATTGTTTTTGATTTTAATTCCATTAAAGTTTTATCATAACTAAATAAATTTATCATGGTTAAATCTGTTAACCCTATTTGTTCGATAAATATTTCTGTGCCCACTTTATCGATAAAAGTGTTTTCTTTTAAGATTTTTATTTCATCTTTATTCAAATTAGTAATTCTACTATTATAATTACCAACAGTTTTTAAAGCATTTTCTTTTTGAATATTATTAAAAGTTAAAAGTGCAGATAACATTGATATTATTAATGTTGTAGATAGAATAATAGCTATCATAATAAATTTGCTCTGATTTTTCATCTTTTTTAAATATCTAAAAGCTAGTTCTCTATAACTTTTCATTATTTGCGCCCCTTATTTTCTACTATTTTCCCATCAGATAATATTATTATCCTATCTGCTATTTTTGCTATTTCTAAATTATGGGTAATCATTATTAATGTTTGATTATATTTTTTCACAGATAATTTTAATAACCTTAGAACCTGGTCAGAAGTTTTACTATCTAAATTACCAGTAGGTTCATCTGCAAGTATTATAGCAGGTTTATTTACTAACGACCTTGCTATAGCTGCCCGTTGTTGTTCTCCTCCAGATAATTCTGATGGTAAATGGCTTGCTCTTTTTTTTAACCCGAGCATTGTTATTAACTCATTTATATAGATTTTGTCTATTTTCTTATTATCTAATAATATTGGAAGACAAATATTTTCCTCTACATTTAAAACAGGTATCAAATTATAATGCTGAAATATAAAGCCTATTTCCTTTCTTCTAAATAAAGCTAACTGATCTTCTTTCTTACTTAAAATATTTGTTCCATTTATAATTATTTCACCAGATGTTGGTGTATCTAATGCTCCTAATAAATTTAGAAGTGTACTTTTTCCTGAGCCACTTTCCCCTAATATACAAACAAATTCACCTTTATTTATTGATAAGCTAACATTATTTAATGCATTAACAATAAAAGCATCCCCACCATAACTTTTGCATAAATTTTCTACTTTTAAAATCTCCATTTTTAAATTATCTCCATTTCATATATATTTTCTCTATAAATAATGTTATCAAAGACTTTTAAAGAACTATTTGGGAAGATTATGAAGATTTAATTAAGATATAGCCTTGCTATAAAATTATTTATCTATAGTGAGGTTTCAAATTTTATTCCTATTGTAAAGTATTTTATATATTAAATTTTGATTTTTTCTTAAGTTTACGACATTGCTAGTACGTGCTAATGCTAGGTACACTAAAATGGGCTAGCACTATATTTCTATAGTACTAGCCCTATCTTATCTGAAAATTATTCATTAAATAATTTTACAAATACTTTAAAATTATTACCTTCACCTTCTATAAATATCTCACCACAGTGTAGTTCTACTATACTTTTAGCTATATACAAACCTAAGCCTGATCCTGCTATATCTTGATTTCTTGATTTATCCATTCTATAAAATCTTTCAAAAAGCCTTTTTACATCACTATTTATAAGTTCATTAGATGTGTTTTTAAATATAATGGTCATGCTTTCCTTTGTATTCTCTACATCAATATATATATTAGTATTATTTTTACTGTATTTAACAGCATTCCCTAATATATTTTCAAACACTCTTATAAACAACTCTCCATCTACAGATGCGAACAATTCCGACATACCATATTTTTTAACTATTTCTAAATTTTTCTCAATAGCTAGAGTTGAATTTTCACCTATACATTGCTCTATCATTTCTATAATATTTATATTATTTTTTTCCAATTTAACTTCGCCACTTTCTAGCTTTGAATATTCAAATAGTTCTTCTATTAGCAATTGTATTCTATCTGCTTTAACTAAAGCTTTCTTTATATATTCTTTACTTTCATTTTCTGATGTATTTTTATTTTCTGCAAGTTGAATATACCCAATCAAACTTGTAAGTGGAGTTTTTAAATCATGTGATATATTTGTTATAAAGTCATTTTTAAATTCATATACGTTTTTTTCATTTTCTATTTTATTTTTTAAATTTATAGACATTTTATTTATTTCATCTACTAGAATTCCAAATTCATCGTTAGATTTTCTATCTAACTTGTAATTTAAATCTTCATTACCTATTTTAACAATACCATCACAAATATATTCTAATTCTTTTAACTTTTTCATAGTTATTAAATAGATAATTAATAATGCTCCACAAATTGGAATTATAATACTTACCCAGGCACTTATCATACCCCTTAAAACATTTCTATCTTTAGATGTTATTAATATTAACTCTTCCTGTCCATTTCTTAAATTATACATTCTATTAAACTTATCACTATCACCACTAGTATTTAATTTATCACTGATTATCTTAGTAATATCTATTATATTCCCATTTATATTTTCTGTTTTTAACTTTATATTTCCATTTAAGTCTACTACAGCAATATTTATATCATATTTAATTCCCAATGAATTTATATAGCTCTCATTATTATCACTACTTAAATTAAGATTTTGGCTTATATCAACATAAACTGCATCTGATGAAGAAATTAAATTAGAAGTATTGGTTTTATTAGATAATATATTATCAACTGATATAAAAGTAATAATAATTATTATTAAAAATATCGTGATGTTTATAATTAATAATTTCTTAGAAATACTATTTTTAATAATTCTATTATTTTTCAATTTTATATCCAACTCCCCAAACTACCTTAATGTATTTTGCATCCTTTGGATTTATCTCTATTTTTTCTCTTATATTTCTTATATGAACTGAAACTGTATTATTCGAATTAATAAAGGGTTCCTTCCATACTTGCTCATATATTTGTTCTGTGCTTAAGGTTCTCCCCCTATTTATTGATAATATCTTTAAAATATCATATTCTATAGGTGTTAATTTTATAGATTCAGTACCTTTATATACATCTCTACTTTTAACATCAATAGTAATATCATGAATATTTATAACATCATCATCTTCATTCTTACTAGTATTAAATTCTTTATATCTTCTTAATTGAGATTTAACTCTTGCTACTAATTCCAATGGGTTAAATGGCTTTGTGACATAATCATCTGCTCCAATATTTAATGCTAATATTTTACTGCTATCATCATTTTTAGCTGAAATAATTATAATAGGAGTTTTATTTCCATCTCTTATTTTCAAACATGTTTTTATTCCATCTAACCTAGGCATCATAATATCTAATAATATTAAATCTACTTTATTATTTTCTAGCTTTGTTAAAGCTTCTATGCCATCTTTAGCACTTATAAATTTTATATTTTCATTCATTAAATAGATCTCAATTATTTCTCTTATATCCTTATCATCATCTACAATCAAAACAGTAGATTTTTTCATGAAAATCACCTCTTACTTGATTTTATCATATTATTGATCCAAAATTATTCAATTAATCCATTCTTCATTATTTCTTTAATCTTTCTTTATATAATATAAAAAATCAATTTTTATTATTTATTTGTAATACTGAATAGATTTTAAAATATATAAAAGATATTTCTTTTATAATCTTAATAAAATCTCAATAATTACTAAGATTATAGCTATATAATAGAAAGTATAGATTTTATAAGAAGTAGGAGGCAATATTGTGTCATTAAATATATTAGTGCTGGATGATGAGAAAGAAATTGCAGATTTATTAGAAATATATTTAAAGAATGAAAATTACTCAGTTTTTAAATTTTATTGTGTAGCGGATGCTTTAGAATGTATAGAAAATAAACATATTGATTTAGCCATTTTAGATGTTATGTTACCAGATGGTGATGGTTTTGACATGTGCCAAAAGATACGAAATAAACACTTATTTCCTGTAATTATGCTTACTGCAAAGGATTCGGAGAAGGATAAAATAATTGGATTAACCTTTGGAGCAGACGACTATATAACAAAGCCATTTAGACCATTAGAAGTAATGGCAAGAGTAAAGGCACAATTAAGGAGATATATTAAATACAATGAAGCAGAAGAGATTGTTAACAATGGTGTAGGAGATAAAGAACATATATTAGTACATCGTGATTTAAGGATAAATCTAAAAACACATCAGGTGCATTTAGGAGAGAAATTATTAAGTCTAACTCCAACGGAGTTTATTATTTTACAAGTTCTATGCAAAGAAGATGGAAATGTTGTTAGCTCAGAACAACTCTTTCATAAAATTTGGGGAGATGAATATTATGATAAAAATAATAATACAATCGCAACACATATTAGACATTTGAGGGAAAAATTAAATGATTCTGTAGGTGATCCTAAGTACATAAAAACAGTGTGGGGGGTTGGTTATAAGCTTGAAAAATAGAAAAGTAAGTAAAAAACCATACAACAACTTGATTAACAAATTATTTATTAGGACAATAATTTTATTTGTTATAGCAATTACAATTATCTTCTTAATCAGATCCATTGTGCAAGGTAGATTAGGAGATTTTATCATGGATATATTTAAAGATGTATACAATCTTGATTCTAATTCTGCCCAAATGATGTATCATTATAAAATTCGTCAAAACTATGATTTAATCATTGTGGGGTCCATAATTTGTTTATTTGCATTTTTTTATAAAATATTTTTATCCTGGTTTACTAAATACTTTGATGAAATGATTAATGGTATAAATGGAATAGTAACGGAAGACGAAATAAAGCTATCACCAGAACTGCATTTTATAGAAAGTACCATGAATGAGATAAAGGATAAACTACAGAAAAATGAAGTTGAGAAGCAAATATTAGAACAAAGAAAAAATGATCTAATAGTATATCTTGCACATGATATAAAAACTCCATTAACCTCTATTATAGGTTATTTAAATTTGTTAGAGGAGAATCCAAATCTATCAATAGAGGAGAGAGCTAATTATATTAATATTACATTAGATAAAGCTAATAGACTTGAAAAACTAATCAATGAATTTTTTGAAATAACCCAATATAACTCTAATTCAATTCCTTTGAATAAAGAAGAGATAGATTTAGGTTATATGATTGTGCAGGTTGTTGATGAGGCATACCCTATTCTTAAGGAAAAAGAAAAGGAAGTTGAAATAAACATACCCTCTGAAATTGTAATTAGTGGTGATGCTGAAAAAATTGCTCGTGTATTTAACAATATATTTAAAAATGCAATAAATTATAGCAAGAAAAACTCTTTAATAGAAATAATGGCTTATGAAGAACAAAATATAATAAAAATTGTATTTAAGAGTCAAGGTGGAATAGATGAAGAGAAAATTAGTAATATCTTCGATAAATTTTGTAGGCTTGACCACGCTAGACAAAGTGCTACAGGTGGATCAGGGCTTGGTCTTACAATTGCAAAAGATATAATTAATTTACATGGAGGTAATATTTTTGCAGAGAGTAAAAATGAAGAAACCTTCATAATTATTGAAATACCTAAAATAAATTAAAATATATATTATTTAGAAATCCTTTTTAGCAAAGACTTAGCTAAAAAGGATTTTTTTCTTAATAAAATCTCAATAAAGTATCCATTTCATATTAATAACTATTAATATTTATTTTGTTAAACTAAAGCTAGAAAGAATAAAAAAATCTAAGAAAGTAGAAAGGATAAAATATGGAGCTAAAAATTGATAATCTATGCAAAAATTATGGTGCTAAATCTGCTTTGAAAAATATTACTCTTAGTTTAAAAGAAGGCACCTATGGATTACTTGGGGAAAATGGAGCAGGTAAAAGTACATTAATGAGAATTTTAACAACAGTTGACTATGCATCAAAGGGAAAGATTACTTTTAATGATTCAGAAATTATTACTGAAGAAGAAAGGTATCGAGGGATAATAGGCTATATGCCACAAGAGTTTAATGTTTATCCAACCTTTACTGCAAAGGATTTTTTGGAGTATATGGGTACACTAAAGGGAATTCCAAAAAATATTTTAAAAATAAAAATACCAGAAGTATTAGAATTTGTGAACTTATCAGAGGTAGCAAATAGAAAAGTGAGTTCATTTTCAGGTGGAATGAAGAGGAGGATAGGTATTGCTCAAGCAATTTTAAATGATCCTAAAATTTTAATTTTAGATGAACCAACAGCAGGATTAGATCCAAAAGAGCGTATTCGTTTTGCAAATATTATTAGCAGTATGTCAAAGGATAAAATAGTTATTTTATCAACCCATATTATTTCTGATATTGAAGCTATTGCTAATAATCTAATTGTAATAAAATCAGGAGAAATTTTGCAAACAGGAAAAATTAATGAGCTTATTGAGTCTATAGAAGAAAAT
Source organism: Clostridium sp. (assembly GCF_051654825.1). Classification (GTDB taxonomy): domain Bacteria; phylum Bacillota; class Clostridia; order Clostridiales; family Clostridiaceae; genus Clostridium. The sequence continues at coordinate 4,726 of NZ_JBOFYU010000091.1, read as the reverse complement.
GTTTGGGAAACAGTAGTTTCTCAAGAATTATTTAATAAAATTAGTGAACAAAGACAAATTATTCGTATAAAGCAAGAAGGGCAATTTATTCGTCTAAGATATGGAGGTGAACAGTTTAAGGGAGTTAAAAACAAGAAAACAGAGCCTAATTTAGAAGATTATTATATGTTAGTTTGGAAATAGGAGTGGATGATAAAATGAATAAAAAATTTTTAGTAGGAATACTTATAACAACTTTGGTGGCAACCGTAATTACAGGGTGTAGTAATGGCAAAAACATTTTAGGAAGTGATGGTAGGGAGAATATAAATTCAATGGATATAAATGAAGTTGAGAGATTACCAGAGTCACAAAAAGAAACTGAACTTGATAAAATATTAGCAGCTAGAAGGAAGTTTGCTAAGGAAAATACTAAGGTTGATGTAGGTGGTGGAACAAGTGCAATTTCTATGAGGGATGATGATATTCCAGGACAAACAGAGAATAGACCAGATTTTATTAATGAATTAGATACAGACTTTTTTGAATTTGTAGCTAACTATTTAAAAACAGAATTAAATATACCTGAACCAAAGCTTGGATACTATATTAATCAATGTATGGATCCAAGGATGAATAGAATCTATGAAGACTCTGATAAAGGGGTAGCAGCAGGTTATGAGAATGAAAATATTATTCTTATGGAATACGAAACAGAAGAGAGTGATGTATATAGTTATTTAGTAATTGTAAGGAATAATAAAGAAAGTGACTGGAAAGTTATTTATAATGGATTAAATTATAAGGAGCAATAAAATTGAAGGATTTAATCTTAATTGAATTAAGAAAATATGGTAATAAAACAACTACAATTACAGCTCTATCACTAATTGTATTTCTTATGATAACTTCAGGAATATATTACATGTACTATGATAATACAATTGTTTCTAGTGATGGTGAGTTAGTAAGTGGTATGGGGAGTTTTTGGAAATTAAAGGAGGAGGCAGAGGGGCTTGAAGGGGAGGTTAATCAAAGCTATTTAGATAATATTGTTTCAGAATTTGATGGTAGTATTGAAAAAAGGGATTATGTAGATGATGCAGGTGTATATGGAATGAGATTCCATATTGCAAGTTATTTACTTAATTTTCCGGCAGATTTAAATAGAACTAGTAACTTTTCAATGGACTTTGATTATGATTTCCTGAAATCAGAGGAGCAGTTTTACTTAAAATATAAAGAAGGTATGAAAGAAGTAATTCGATTAAATCAAGAAAATATTACAAAAAATAATAATATTGATTGGTTTAAATATACAACAGACCAATTAGAGGTTATTGATGCTAAAATTGATTCTTTAGAAGATAATTTCTATGTAGAATATACTGAAGGCTTACAGAAGGTTATTTATGATTATCAGAAATATTTTTGGGTTTTTCTTGTAGCAATTTCATTTCTTCTATGTGGAGTGTTTTCTAAAGATAGTGTAGGTGGAATAGATGAACTTTCTTTATCAAGTACTTATGGACGAAAGAAGAATATGAATGCAAAAGTGATTGCAGGTAATATAGTGGCACTTTGTGGATATTTTTTATTTGTAAGTGTGATACTTTTCATTAATGGTATTTTTGCTTCACTACATGGTGTTAATGGATCAGTACAGCTCTATTGGAGAACTTGCATATATAATTTAAGCATAGGACAAGCTATCTTAATTTTATTTGCAATGGGACTAGTGGTAACTATATTAATAGCAAATATAATTTTATTATTATCAATTATAATCAAGTATGTTAAACTATCTGGGCTTTTATCTATTTGTAGTATATATTTTATGGTTGAATTTGCAAAGACAAATAATATGCTTAAGTTATTGATAAATCCAATATATACTGCTACCAATTTGAAGTTAGATATACCTATATTTATAGGCAATGTGATGATACCGTATCCTTTAATTGCAGTTGCAATATTAATTGTATATCTTATAAGTATTCGTTTATTGACAATTTTAATGTATAAAAGATGTACAGTAAGGGGGTAGAGGTAGATGATAAACTTGATAAATGTAGAAAGAAAAAGGATAGTAAATAAAAAATTATGGCTTATAATAATTGGATTTTGCATTGCAATTACAGCTATTATTACAATTAATGATTATACTTCTTACCAGGCTTATGATTCATCAGGAAATGTAATAATATCAGCAAGGGATAATTTGAATGAATCAAAAAAGAATGTAAATAGAATGTTACTTAACCAAGAAGGGCTTGAGGAAATCTTACTAGAAGAAAGTAGAACAAATTATACTTATGATATAAATTCTATTAGGCTTTTATTAAGTATTTATCCAGATAAAAAGTTTTCAGAAATATCTGTTGAAGACTTAGATTCTTTTTATACAAATAGATTAAAGTTAATTGAAGATGCTGCTACCTCAAAAATGTTTGGTGAATTAACAACAACTCAAGTTGAGAAAGTTAAAGAATTATCTTCACAAATGGAAACACCCATTATTAGTGGGTATGCTGAAGGTTGGAAAAATATAAATAATAATTTAACAGTAATTATTATGATTGCCTTAGGTATAATTTCAATAGTATTACTTCCAATTTACGGAGAGACATCAAAAACAGATATGTCAGAAATATGTATTGCAACTAAAGATGGAAAGAGAAAATTTATAATAGCTAAGTTATTGGTGGGAATACAAGTATCAACATTAATTTATTTTATTATTATCGGTTGTATGGCAATATTTCAGTTTTGTGCATTTGGATTAAAAGGCTTTGATCTTATGATACAGAGTGATCAGTATTATATTTTTTCAATATGCAATATAACTTTTTTAGAACAATTTTTGTTAAGTATTCTTATTGGGTACATTGCTGTATTATTTATGACAAGTATTATTTTATTTTGTACAAGTATTACTGGAAAATTATTAGATGGTGGAATTATAACTACTTTTATTTGGATTATAATGGTTTCAATTCCCTACAATCATTATAGGGGATATAGAATCACTCATTATATAAGTGGATTTTTACCAGTCAATATTATTAAGTTTGGAAAAATATTTAGAATGAATGATACTTATCAGGTATTTGAAGTTATGATACCTGCATACATTTGCATTCCAATAGTAGTTGTAATGATATCTTTCTTGCTCTTTGTAATTATACTAATGATACAAAAAAAGAAAATTACTTTCATAACAAAGTAATTGTTTTTAAGAAGAAGTTAAAGCAATAAAAAATAATGAACTGTTTCAATAATAGAATAAGTAAAATTTAAACCTAATTTTATTTATTCTTATTTTTTATATAGTTAAGCCAATTATTTTGTAATTCATTTATATCAATTCCTAATATGATTTCTAAGTCTTTTGGATTTTTAATTAACAAAACAATCTTATCAAAGCCATAATTATTAGCTAGATATTCAATTACAGTATAAGAAAACATATAACCTCCAACTTCAGCAAAATTATCATATGTCATTTCAGATAATAATGGAGTAGAGTTGTTTTCTATGCTTTTCTTTATAAATTCAATTCCATTAGCATTTATTTGTTTTGCTTCATAGGTTGCTAGTCCTTCATTTAGCCAAATAGGAATATTGTTTAAATCTGAATTTATATTGCTTATAAGTATATGAGTAAATTCATGGATTAAAACTTGTGTTAAGGTATCATAATTATTATGCTCACCAGGGTTTAATGGGGATACCATTTTAATTTTATTTTCCCAACCTGTTCCAACTATCCAGCTTGGGGCAGTGGGTTGTCCTATAGACTTATGAAATGAATCGATATCAGGATAAATTTCAACTACAACTTTTTCATTTAAAGTAGTATTTAAATTCTTAGAAATCCTAATATAATTTTCTTCAAGAGTTTTCAATAAATCATCTAAACATTCTTTATCCTTATTATATGAATAAAATTGGAAATTATCATTTTCCACTTGGAGTCTAATATTGTCATCTATTTTTATCTGATTTGAAGTTTTATTGTGCTCTATGCAACTTATAAATAGTATGCAATTTAGTATGATAATAGAGCTTAATATTAACCATTTTTTTCTCATAAAATTAAAACCTCTTTCAATCATAATTTCAATATAATCATAGCAGTATTATCTCTAATCAATTTGATGCTTTTCTTATTATACCATATTATTCCTTTATGATATTATTAGTATAAGTTTAATACTAGAATAACTCTAGAGATACATAAGGATTTAGTACACTACAACATGTCCTAAAGATTATATCTAAATATTCTTTTAAATTATTTTGAAATTTTAACAAAAAGTAAAACCCTTTTATAAGAATATGTATCTAATAGGTGTAGGTACTTACAAAGGTTATTAAACAGAGGAGAAGCATATATGTTAGATGAAATAAAAATAAGAAAAGCAATTAAGGGTAGTGATGAAGATTTCTATTATCTAATGACCGTATGTAAAGAAAAGATATATAGAACAGCATATGCATATTTGAAGGATGAGGATGCTGCGTTAGATGTTTTTCAGGAAACTATCTGTAAGGCATATGTTGGTATAAGATCATTAAGAGAACCAAAGTATTTTGAAACTTGGTTAATTAAAATAGCTATGAATTTATCAATTAGTGCTTATAGAAAAAAACAAAAACTTATATATCTTGAGGAGGATAAATTGGTTAATCATATAGGTGGAGAGTGTGTTAACAATGATGATAAGTTATATTTGCTTCAAGC
>NZ_JBOFYU010000090.1:0-5858 GCF_051654825.1 Clostridium sp. | reverse complement strand
CTAATGTTATTTTATTAAATGTATTTATTTTTTCTATTATAATGCTTCCTTCTTCTCCTTGGATTTCTGAAGGTAAATATGAATTACTTATTTTTGAATACATTATTGTTGCATTCATATCATCATATCCAAAGATGATAGTTCCATCACCATCTACTCCTGATTCTAGCATCACTGCATTTGCTTTTACTGTGTTAGGTTTTCCAAATAGTTTTATCATTGGAGCTATACAATAAACACCTATATCCATTAGTGCTCCATTAGAAAACTCAGGTTTAAATGCATTTAATACCTCACCAGCTTTGTACTTATCATATCTTGAAGAATACTGACAAAAGCTTGCAAAGTATTTTCTTACCTTTCCTATCTTATGTATGTTTTCTTCTATTACCTTAAAGTTAGGTAACACTGTAGTTTTCATAGCTTCCATTAAAACTACACCATTTTCCTTTGAAGCTTTTATCATTTTTTCTGCTTCCTTAGCATTTGATGCAAAAGCTTTTTCACATAATACATGTTTTTTATTTTCTAAAAATAATATACTTTGACTAGCATGTAGTGAATTAGGTGATGCTATATAAACAGCATCTATTAAATCTGATTTTGCCATTTCTTCTAAGCTTGTAAATATATTTTCTACTCCATATTTATCAGCAAAGCTTTTTGCTTTTTCTTCTGTTCTTGAATAAACTGCTGTTAATTCAAAATCCTTTACTTCCTTAGCTCCACTTAAAAACCAATCTGTTATATTATTTGTTCCAATAACACCAAAACGTATTTTACTATTTTTCATAAAATTCCCTCCAAACCACTTTTTTAATATAACTAAATTATACCTTATGTAAAATTCAAATTCTATTCTCAATAGTTACATATGTATTACTTTATAAAGATATAATTTTATAAAATTGCAAATTTATAAAGTACTAGTCTCACCCTATTTATTAAATTTGAATATATTAATAGTATTAATAATTTATATGGAGTTTTTTATGGATAATATTGAAGATAAAATTTCTTATCCTTGCTCACCAAGTAAATATCATGCTAAGTCTAAGGAATGCTCTTATTCTCAAGCCATATCCACCTTTATTTATGGGTATCCATTAGTTTTATCAGAAATTGTTAGACTAGATGGATTAGGAAGCTTAGCTCAAAGAAATAAATTTGCTTTTGAAAAGACCTTTGTTACACCTAAATATAATAGGGTAATTAGACCAAATATTGATACCCTTTATGGATCTGCTTGGCTAAATCTTAAGAAAGGCCCTCTTTTACTTCATGTTCCAGATACAAATAATAGATACTACGTTGCTGAAGTTTTAGATGCTTGGTCAAATGTATTCCAATCTATTGGTTCAAGAACTACTGGAAATACAGAACAAAATTTTATAATAATTGGCCCTGATACAAATGTATATAAATATACATTTCCTAAAAACACAAAAGTAATAAAATCTCCTACAAATATAGCTTGGATTATTTTAAGAATTCAAACTAATGGATCTAAGGACTATGATGTAGTACACAAACTTCAAGAAAAATTTACTATTTCAGCACTTTATAAAGAACCAATAAATCCACAAATAAAAAGTTTATTAGAAGATCCAATTTTTATTTCTAATAATACTACCAATGATGAAGTTAATAATATGCTTCCATCAATATTTATAAATATATTAATGCAATCTATGTATAAAAATCCCCCTTATGCTGAAATACAATCTTGTAAAATGAATAACATACTTAATGACCTTAATCTTATTCCCTCCCCTATCTTTAGTTTTTCTAACTTAAATGACCATGAACAAGGTGCATTAAAAGCTGCTAGTAAAACTTATTTAGAGGTTATAAATACCTCAAGAGAAGAATTATTTAATTATAATAAAAGAAATGGTTGGAGCTATTTGCTGAGTGGCATAGGCACATATGGAACAGATTATTTAACTAGAGCTATAATAGCAACTACTGTTTATGGTGCAAACATCCCTAAAGACTCTATTTATGCCTTTGCATATACTGATAATAATAACAAACCTCTTAATGGAAATAACAAATATAAAATTCATTTTGAGTCTAACCCTCCAGTAAATGCCTTTTGGTCAATAACTCTTTATAACGAAGAAGGTTTTTTAGTCCAAAACACATTAAATAAATATTCTATCTCACCACATATTGAAAGCCTTAACTTAAATGATGATGGTTCCTTTGATGTTTATCTACAACACTCACCACCTGTAAAAAATTTATATAACAACTGGCTACCTACCCCTATGAATGATTTTAATCTTATGCTTAGATTGTATTGGCCTAGTGAAGATATATTATCTGGAAAATGGCTTCCTCCTAAAATCACTATCATTTAAAAATTACGTAAATATTCCTTATTTAGTATTATATAAATATTTTAAGTGAGCATACTATTACTAAAGTTTTAATTATGAATCGTATTTTTAAGTAATTAAAGTCTTTTTAAAACAGCATCATAAGATTGTTCCTAATTAAACATTTTTTGTTTAATTAGGAGCTTTACTTTAGGAGGAATTAACATGAAATTATGGATTCAAAGTATACAATCAATTTATAAATCTAATAGAAGATTTTTTTCAATTATTTCATATTTGTTCTTAACCTCTGCTCTTTTTGTTAGCTTTTTTTATTCTCTAAGTAAAACTGATTCTGTTACCCTTGTCCCATCTTGCAACTTTGATGAATGCTTAGAAAATGAAGAAACTGCTAATGTAGGTACATTTGTAACTGATAATTCTGATACTAATAATGATGAGATTATAAATTATTTTGAAAACTTATTTTCAGCTAGAAATAATTCTTTTTTAACTGGAAATGTGGAAAATCTATATACTTTTTATGATACTAATAATACATATAGCCAATATTCTCTTCTTCATGAATTTAAGAGAATTGCTTACTTAAGAGATTGGGCTAGTAGTAGAAATATAGCTTTTACTAATATATCCTCTTCTCCTTCTATACGAGAAATTAATATAAAAGATAATAATTACTCCTTAGTTTTAGATGAAGAATATAAATTTACATATACATATAAGGATGCACCAAGTATTTCTAATGATTTTGGAGTTTCTCTTTTACATACAGTAGATTTAAAAAAGATTGGAAATTCCTTTGTTATTCAAAAAGATTACTATGTTGATTGCTTTCAAGAAGGTTTAGATGATTATAACTTTACCTTAGATGAAACTGATCTTCCTATAAGTAAATATAAAACTTATAATGTAAGCATTGATAGAAGTGATTTGTTATTTGAAGAAAATGAGAAATATGATAGAACTTCAGCTGTAAATTATGCTAATAAATATTGTGGTATATCTTGGGTTGATAATAGCCATTCAAAATATAATCATGATTACTACTCATATACAGCAGCTTGTGGAAACTGTACTAACTTTATTTCACAATGTTTATCTGATTATGAAGAAGGTGGAAAGCTAAAACAAGATAAAAGCTGGCTTTATAAAAATAATAATCCTGATAGCCCACAAGCTACCCCTACATGGGTAAGTGCTGATGATTTTTCTGATTATCTTTTAACTCATAATAGAGGAACCTTAGTTGCACAAGGTAATTTTGAAGAATTAATTTCTAAGTCTACTAATCTTCAAGAAGGAGATTTAATTACATATAATATAAATGGAATAATAGAACATACAGCCATAATAACTGGATTTGATTCTAATGGCTACCCACTAGTTAATGCAAATTCTGTTGATAAATATAAAGTTCCATTTGACTTAGGTTGGAGTAATTATGACATTACCTTTGACTTTATTTCAGTAACTGAATAATAAAAATAAAGAGGTTATATTAAAACTAAAATTAGTCTTAATATAACCTCTTTTAAACACTCTATCTTTAATATAAAACTTAACCTTAAGCTTTTATATTTTTACATACTTAACTATTGAATTTATAGCTTCATAAAACATAGTAATATAATTACTATCTCTATTTTCTTTAATATCCTTTTTAACTTGTTCTACTAAAACTACATTATCAGTAATTATATTATCAACACCAATTCCTATTACCTCTTCTAATGATTCATAATCATTTATAGTCCAAACATGAACTTCCTTTCCTAAGGCATGCATTGCATATAATAACTTTGGATTTAATACTGATATTTCTACACTAATAAAATCAACATCTAGCTTACTTATATCGCCAAGTGCTGCCATTAATATATATCCTATATCAATATTCATAGTATATTTTCTTACTGTTTGAAGATAATCATAATCTAATGATGTTATTACTACTTCATCTTCCATATCGTTTTCTTGAACAAGCTTTATAACTTCTTCTGCTAATTTATCTTCTTTTCCAAAGGGCTTTAATTCAATATTTAATTTTATCCTTCCTTTAGCTATCTTAAGTATTTCATCTAAAGAAGGAATTCTTTCTCCTGCAAACTGTGAGCTAAAGTATGATCCATTATCAACCTTTTGAGTTTCTTCAAAGGTCATATCCATAATAGCTCTATTAGTTTTATCTATTCTTTTTAATGTACTATCATGAAATAAAACTACTTTGTTATCCTTTGTAGTCATTACATCAATTTCTGCATAATCAGCTTTATCATATATAGCATATTGAACTGAAGATATACTATTTTCAGGTGCTTTTACACTATTCCCTCTATGTGCTGTTACTAGTGTTTCCTTTTCAACAACCTTAAAGAACACTACCTTTGCTCCCATAGATGTTACCATAGCAATAAATACAGTCAATGAAACTACTCTTATTATTTTCTTTTTTGAATATAAAAATTGTACAACCTTGTTTTTTTCATAAACTTCAATACTAGAAAATTCTCTTTCTTCTACATAATAATTTCTATATCCATAATACAGCTCAATTAAAAATGAAATAAATAAAGGAATACTTATTAATGATGCTATTATATATCCCATATAAAAAACTAATACTGATCCAACCATAAAGATTCCACTTAATAAGCTTGTTTCTCCAATAAGCTCAATTATGTATAATCCAACTGCTGTATATATAAATAAAATTGTTCCTGATATTAGAGATAATATTAATATCCACGCTACTAAATATCCAAATATCTTAAATCTATTTTCCTTATATATTTTTATACTATTTTTTATTGCTTCATTAAGTTTAACCTTTTCAATAATTACTGCTGGTATTGATAATATCCATCTTAATAATAGAATAACTAAAATAACCATTATAAGTGCATAAAATATTTTTCCACCTGTAGTTTTAAAAAGCTCCAATTTTATAAATGGAGGTATAGTTAAACTTTTTATTAAAGAACTATAAAGTCCTACACCAGTAACAGGCCCTATTACACCTGCAACTAAAACTATAAATATCATTCCTCTATTAAAGGTTTGAGGTAGTATCTTTAAACTATTAATGCAAGCTTCTAATAAAGTAACTCTTTCTTTTTTATGAGATTTATAACCTATATAAGTTAATACCGACATTTCTATAAAAATTGCTATAAACGATACTACTACTAAAAGAAATGAATAAATTATCCCCTTTGATGTTGTTCCAAACTTTAATAAATCAGTGTTAGTTATACTTACGACGCCCATTTGACCCATAAAATTATTTATTAAAAACATATTTATAGGTACAAATAAGAATGTACTTATTAATCTATATAGCAGTTCAAAATAAATTACTGCTTTAATATTAAATGTAAAGTTTTTATAAGTGTTTTTTATTAACCCCTTGGTTTCTCTTTTTATCTCAGATGTATCAATATGATTCATACATTTCACTCTTATAATACATCTGCTAATGTATATTGTGAGAATTCTGCTAAAAATGATTTTAAT
>NZ_JBOFYU010000089.1:0-13143 GCF_051654825.1 Clostridium sp. | reverse complement strand
ATTAATTAGTAGGTAATATAATATTTTCAACTCATTTTTTGTTAACTCTTCACTATTTCCATCATGATCAATAGTACTTGATAGAATATTTAATTTTAAACCATTATACTCAATGACATCTAAGTTAGACTTATTAGGATACGCTCTTTTAATAAGTGCATTTACTCTAGCTAAGAGTATTTGGGTATTATACGGTTTTGTAATAAAGTCATCTCCACCTAATGTAATTGCCATAAGCTCATCAATATTTGTATTTCTACTTGTTATAAAAATTATAGGTACCTTTGAAAAGCTACGTATTTCTGTACATATTTTAAATCCATCATCATTTGGTAAATTTATATCTAATAAAATTAAATCAGGATTATTATCTTTTACTATTTGTGGTATCTTATCAAAAGCTTTTGGTTTCAGAACTGAATAGGAATTCATTGTTAATAAATTTCCAATTTCATTTTGTAACTGTTCATTATCATCAATTATCATTATTGTAAACATACTATTATCTCCATCAATAACTTATTTTCCTTATTAACTATTTTTCTAAGCTAAAAAGCCCTGCTCCCTTTATTATTTCTTGATCTCTAAATAAGCTTCCTACAGCCTCATTATAATCACTTATCTTACTTGCTTTTTTTATTTTTTTAGCATACTTCTTATTATCAGAAAATATGTGAATCATATATCCCCATAGCTCTTTCATTCTATACATAGCATTTTTATCTTCTCTTAAAACTTCTTTGTAGTTATTAAATACTTCATCATGGAATTTCTTTAATAGTTCCTTATCCATATATATATTATCTTTTATTTCTCCCATTAAACCTGGATTAGCAATAATTCCTCTTCCTATCATTATTGAATCCACCTGTGGGAACTCTTTTATAAAGTTATTATAATCTTCCACTGTAAAAATATCGCCATTATAACATATTGGATTTTTACTTAATGATAATGCATCCTTAAATACTTCTAAATTAGGCGTATTTCCATAAAAATCACTTCTAGTTCTAGGATGAATTGTAAGCTCTTCTATAGGATATTTATTATATATTTCTATAAGCTTATAAAACTCATCTGGACTTTCTTTTCCTATTCTAGTTTTTATAGAAATCTTCATATCATTTGCTTTATATATTTCTTCTAAAAATAAATCTAGTTCATCCCTTTTAGCTAAAAATCCTGAACCTCTCCCTTTAGATACTACTGTTCCTGATGGACATCCTAAATTTAAATTTATTTCATCATATCCTAATTGTTGTATCTTTTTAGCTGTAACTGTAAAGCCTTCTGAATCATTAGTAAGTATTTGTGGAACTATATCTATCCCCTGATTATTTTCAGGAAGTAAATCTCTAAGTTCCTTAGTTTTAAGACTTAAACTTTGGTTTGGCACTATAAATGGTGTATAGTATCTATCTATATTATCAAAATATTTTTTATAAGCATTTCTATATACATGTCCTGTAATTCCTTCCATTGGTGCTAAATAGTATTTCATTTAATTACTCCTCTGTGCATATTCTAATTATTTAAAACATAAAATTATTTGATTATCTTCTATTGATATTTTATTTTATCATAATTAAAGAATAATAAAAATTATCAATCTAAATACTATTTATTTAATTACATCTTAATGCAAAAAACTAAGTATAATAAAGATAATCTCTGTAATTCTTACTAAATAACTCAGAATTATAAAATAAGCTATAATTTAATAATTGATAATTATTTTCTATTGATATATATTATCGGTATAAGATATAAAATTTATTTGAGGTGAAAAAAATGAAATTTATGATGGACATTAGAGAAAAATCTTCTTTACTGCATAGTGCAGCTGAAAACACTGGATATATAAAAAAAATAGTAAATGGAAAAGCTACTGTAGATGGTTATGCTGAATATATATTTAACTTAGAAAAAATGTATAAAGCTATAGAAGATGCTTTAGATAAAAATGAAAATAATTCTATTGTTAAGCCATTTGTTACTAAAGAATTATATCGTTCAGAACTTATAAAAAAAGATTTAGACTTCCTTTTAGGAGATAAGTTAAATTCAATGAAGACTCTTGCATCTACAGAAGCTTGTGTTGCAAAAATTGAAGAATTATCTAATACTAATCCTGAACTTGTAATTGCTTATGCTTATACTAGATTTTTAGCTGACTTATTTGGTGGTAGAACATTCCTTTCATTATTAAGCACTAGCTACAATATTTCTAATGAAGGTTTAAACTACTATCAATTCCCTGAAATCAATGATTTAAGAGGATATGTTATGAAATACCACAATATGTTAGCAGAAATAAACTTACCTGATGAAAAGAAGGTAGACTTTATAAATGAAGTAAATAATGCTTATGTTTATAATATAGCTATATCAAATGAGCTAGATGCTAAATTAAAATAATCTTAATTAAATAAAAACTCCTAGTAATATTTTAAAATACTACTAGGAGTTTTTTAGATTATGTAAGACCTTGAAAATGTTTAAGTATAACTGAGTATCTTTTGTACATTCTTACACTTTTTGTAGATTTCGCTAATCGGATTAGTTCTTCTATCCACCTAAATATCTTTCAGCTATTGCTTTCTTATGCTGCAATATTTCCATCGAATTACGAATCATTTCGACAGAGCGGTAAATAGTCATATGTACATCATTTAAAAATTCTTCAATGTCATAGCATGTCTCTTCATCAAAATCAACTTCATTATATCTATAGCATGACTTTAATCTATGATACAACATTTCTTGTTCTGTAATAAAGTTTTGTAGTTCTCTTATAGACTCATTTAAAGCTTCAATTGTAACTTTTGCATTTGTTCCCTGAACACTATAACTAACCCCACTAGAACCTGCTGAACTAGAATTGCTTATACTAGCAAAAGCATTATTAGAGCTTAAATTAACATTATCTTTAACTCTCCACTCTGGCATAAGCTGTTCCTTAACTAGCGAAGCTACTGCACATAAAAACTTACTACCTGTTACATCCTTAGCCGTATCAATAACAATATCCAAAACTGCAGACTTACTATTATAAGAATACTTTATACAATCAGTAAGATTTGTTGTATTTACTTCTCTTCCCTCTTTAATTTCCAAATCATGAGAAACCTTTGATAAAGAATACATAGAAATATTATAACAAGCATTCCAAACAGTTAATTCCTTCATATTTTCCATAAATACAGCTTCTGCCTTGCCCTTTTTATCAATAAAAGATTTTATGTTTTCAGGCTTACCATTACAAATACTTAATACACTTGAAATAGAATCATTAATCATATAGCTTATCCCAGACTTCATGCATTTTGCAAAGCTAACTACCTCTTTAGCAGTATCTATAACTTCACCACAAACAACCTTTGCTACTGTTGAAACTACTCTTTCTGGAACAGACTTTCTATTATCTATAGCTTCTTGAATATATTCATCAACTTGAACCCTTGAGCTTTCCATCAAAATATTATCACGCTCATAGTTACTTAACATTTCTTTGTTATAATTATATAAATCACTCATACTCTACACCATAAAATATATTAAATTATTAACATATAATTTTAATATTCTAGAAATAAAAATAGCCTTATTTATTTCCCCCCCTAATTTATTATATATATCACTGATCTTATCAGTAGCATTTGCCACTGACCAAATTGAAAACTCAAGAGGTTCTAAATCTATCATTTCACTAGTTAAAACATTAAACTTAGTTACATCATCTAGATTTACACCCATACCTAATCCCTGTCTACATAATCTAAAATCCTTTAATAAGTTAAAAGTATATTCAATGTCTTCATCTATATCAACCTTAACTAAGATTCCTTCATCTATAAACTTATTAATATACGTTTCAGAGTCCTCTTCACAGTTTAACTGATTATACTTTTCAAAAAAGCTATTCTCTTTTAGCGCATGACAAGCTACTTGCCATACACTAAAAGATTTGTGTTCTAAAATTACGGTATCTTGACCTCTATCAACGATACCGATTACCCCCTCATTTGTAGGCATTAACCCAATAGAGTATCCTACTGTTACAAAATACTTATTACTCATTTATACGTCCACCCCTAACAACTATATTAATCATTATACTCATCTAATATAGAAGCCTTTCTTTCTAAATGTCTAATAGTTTCCTCACAAGTTGGCATTACGGAACCAACACCTCTTGTTACCATCTCTAAACACTCACCAAATTTTTGATATTGTGGATCATTCCAGTCATTACCTAAATTTCTATAACAATTATTTAATCTACCAATAACCTCTCTTTGACCCTCTATAAAATTCTTAATCTCCGCAGCAAACTCTCTAATCGCCTCAGGCGTTGCATTTATCTTACTCATTATAAATCTCTCCTCTTCTCTCTTTTCCATTATCTTTTATTTCTTATCTTATCTTTTCTCTCTTACCTCTTCTCTATTACCTCTTACTTCAAAAGATCATCTAGTCTATCTTGTTCAATTTCTCTATCAACTTTTGCTATATACGTATCTCTTTCTTTCTTTTTCTTATTTGACTTTGCTATTAAGTAAATTACTACACATCCTATAGCTATACAAATAAATAATGGACTAGTAACTACTATTAATATTTTTTCTATTATTGCCATTGCTATCGCTATAATAAACATACCGGCCAAAATTTGTACCATATTATAAATGTCTCCTTTTTAATGTCTAGTCTACGAACTTGTACACTAATTTAATTTGTTTATTTTATAAATTTATCTTCTATCCAATCTACTGTTGGTTCTTCGTATATTCTAAACTTAGTTCCTAAACCAGTTATATCATCATAGAAGATTGCATTATTTTCATTTAACTTTTCAGTAGTAGATGAATTTACAAAAGTATCACCTTCTCGTCCATTCATATTAAATGCAACTCTTAGGTTTATATTCTTTCTAAATACATATCCTATTTTTTCATCTACTCTTTCGTAATTTCTATAACTATCAGCAGTTATAACTACAAATATTCCAAAGTTTCCGCCATCCTTAATAAGTGTTTTAAACTTATCTGAAAGGCTTGGTCCTTTTGATTTACCAAAGCTACTTGGGAATCCTAGTGAAAAATCATCAGCCGGTTCTGAAACATCCTCGCTAATTAATAAATCTCTCGCTCTTTGCATTCCATTTATTATTAAATATCTAGGAATAACCTTATAATTATCGCTACCTCTTCTTCTTATATACTCTTCATATAAATCACTTATTAATATCTTTGCTGGTACAGAGTCAGAAGTTTCAATAATATCATTATTACCCTCAACTAAAGCCTTAAAGCTATTAGATTCTTCTAAAATATTATAATTGTAATCAATAAAACTAATCATACCCTTTTCTAATCCATCATCTAAAAGCCTAACTTGTCTAACTATACTCATAATAATATAAATTAAAACACTTCTAATTTGATTCTCATCAGCACTTATAATAGCTAAGTTATTTACACCTTGATTAAACCTTATAGTAACTGGCTGTCCAATTCTTATAGGTTCACCAATCCATGCTGTATGCACAAATTTTGATAACTTAATATTCTTATCATTATTAAATGGGCTTATAGTATCAAGCTGAACATTAACGCTATCATTACCTTCAAATACCTTACAAATATGATTACTGTAGCTTTCCTTATATGTATTTTCTACATTAGTTAAGATTTCATTTCTCTCCTTATCATCAACATAAGCAACTCTAAATCTGAAATTTTCACCTTTTCCATTTTCACCGTTATAAACTGCAGCTCCAATTTCATTACCTAATCTGTTTATTTCATCATTATCATGACCCATTAAAGCAGCAGCATCCATAGCACTACACTTTAACCCAATTCTAACTGCCATCTGCTCAATAGTTTCAGGTGCTAAAGTAGTGTCACTTGTATTTTTAATAGTTTGAGATGCCATTAATACATTAACCCCAAAAGCTCTACCTTGATTTATAATCTTATTCATTAACTGAGCATTATGTCTTGTAATTTGAGCACCTTGACTTGTAGTAAATAAATTCGTAAACTCATCTATTATAAGAAGAATTCTTGGAATTTTCTTACCTGTCTTTTGAACATATCCCTTAAGATTTTCAACTTCATTAGCCTTAAATAACTTTCCTCTTTCTTGAATTTCTCTAACCATGAATTCTAAAATACTTTCACCAAACTCAACCTGACTTTCTAAAGCTATAAGCTTTATATGCGGAATATTATATTTAGCATAAAGCTTAAATTCTATCCCTTCCTTAAAGTCCATAAGATATATATTCAAGTCATCTGGAGAGTAATTCTTTACTCCACTTAAAATTATAGTATGTAATAAAGTACTTTTACCTGAACCAGTTTGCCCTGCTATTAAACCATGGTGACTTACTCCTTTACCAAAGGAAATAGACTGGACTTCTCCCCTATTACTTTTACCAATAGGAATTATTAACTCAGCAGAAGCATCACTACTTGAAGCATCACTACCTATAGAATTTAACTTAAAGCCTTGTTTTTCTTTTTCAGTTAATCTAGCAGCAATAGATCTTAATACTTTCTTCTTAGTAACCCCGTATGGTATAGCCTCAATTCCCTTAACCTTTAACCCATTTGGAAGAGTAATTCTATCCCCATGCACTAAGATAACATTCATTTTTCTTCTTAAAGCTTCTATTTCATCCTTATTACTTCCAAAAGAACTCTTATGAGTATTTTCTATAATCAAGTTAACTCCACACCTTGGTCCATTTGTAGCTATGTTTGTAATCTTATTAATTAAAGAACTATCAAATAAATTAGAAAAACCTAAAATAGTTACAGTTCTAATCGGTTCAATAGAATCTTCATTTTCCTTATTATACTCTATAATGCTACTATACTTGTTTCCAAGCTTATTTTGTATAATCTCCATTATTTCAGCAATTAAATAATCTAAGATTTCATTAATTTCATCCTTAGTAGTATAAATCTTCTTACCAACTAACTTTTCATTAATTCCTCTTGCTTCACTATAATCAGTAAAATAATTGCCTGCATAACATGTATCAATAAATATATTATTACTTCTTAACCTAGGCGCATCACATATTAAGCTAGAAATTATATTATTAATGCAAGTTTTCCCAAGTTCATTATTATTAGGATTTTCAAAAAACATAGAAAAACCTTTATCTATAGGTATATTTAAAGACATTGTATTTACATTAAAATTATTTTCTTCATTTATCTTAAATACAACTTCCTTAAACTTATTTCTCAAATCTTCATTTTTAATAGATGCAATTTCATCTTCAATCTCAGTTACATGAATAAGACCTAAACTAACACTTTGCCCTTTATTGGGAACAAATACTCCCTTTGCTTCATCTTTGATATGACTTGCAGGCTTAAATACTAACTTAGATATTAGATTTGTCCACATATCTAACAACGGCTTTTCAACAACCTCAGGATCTAACTTATATACACTTTTAGGTATTAACTTAATATGGTTATCTACATAAATATTTATTAACTCTTCTAATGCTGCTCTTAAAGCTATCATTAAAGAATTTATTTTAATACTTATAAGACTATAATTTTCAAAACGCTTTACCCCTTCAAGTATAAATGCGTTATGAAGCTTAAACATATACTCAATATGCTTTTTGCAACCAGCCGATTTAATTCCAACAAACCCTTTAACACCCTTAATAGCTTTTTCAGTTTCCCTAACTATTAAAGTCTCTGGATACGTTTTAGTTACCTCCGAAATAGTTAAATAATTCTCTACGTTAAGTGTTTCCGCCCCACTCTTAAATAGCCTATTAGGATTTGCTATTTTATTATAACTATCACTACCTAATTCCACCTTTAATGGTGCTGATATAGTCGAATATACATCTCTATAGCTTCTCTCACTTAAAAGTAGCTTATAATGATTTTCCTTAATATGACTTAAACTTTTATATACCTGCTCACACAGTATGTAAGATGGTTTCTTCTTATCTTCTAAAAGCTCTAAAGCCATTAAACATCTACTAATTTCATTAGAAACTACTTCTTTTATTTCCTTAGGATTCGATTTTAAAAGCATCCCCTTATACTCTTTTATCTTTTCTTCATTAGCAAGCTCTTCATATATAAAGTTGCCCGAATTAATAAGCATCTTATATCCATTTGATTCAGTTAGAGAATTTAATGCATCCCTACACTTTGCAAATTCATCACTGCAATCATAATACCTTTGCGCGTCTTCTAAATACCACTCTCTTTTAGTATTTAAATATGTACTTCCCACTTCATTCTTAAAATTATTATATTTTTTCCAAACTAAGCTATGTATCTTAAATGCCGAATTCATTTTGTCCCCCACCTTATAAGTAAATAATGTATAATTAATCGTCAAAATTTTATTATCACACTAAATTATACTCAAATATGGAAAATCAGTCCACTTTTTTCGACAGCTATTTACATTTACCTATATATAAAAAGATACGTAGCTGTTTAAACTACGTATCTTTCTTAATAATAAAATATTTTTTTCACTCTACAACGCTCTAGAAAGCTATTGAATAATTCTTCAAATGATCTTATATATATGTTAGAAATCGCTCTATTTACCTTAAGTATTTCTCACTAAATTACTTTTAAATTTATTTATTATATCAATTGATGTATTAGATATATTTGCACTTTTATTTATAATCTTATCTATTTCTATCATTATATATTCTACACTTTCATTTTTACAAGCTAAATTATAAGCATCTTTAGAAAGTCTTGATAATTCATCCTTTTCATTTATACTAAGGCTTACTAATGGAATTCTCCATACATAACCAGATGTTATCATATTACTTCTAATTAAAATACCTCTTACTATATATGTAACTAAAGTTGAGTTTAAGTATGCTAATAACCACCAGGAATCATATTCATTACATATAATATTTGGATTAACTCCAAATGTACAATTTATAGGAAGCTTTGATGCCGTAAATTGAACTCCCATTGAAGAGCAGCTTATTCCCCCCTTAAATATTAATGATTTATTTCTTACCATAAATGTTTTTACTTCTTTATGCAGCCTAAAAAAATCCTTATGTATATAAATATAATTATTAGTATAAAATCTGTTTTTTCCTGGATTTTTATAAAATGGCACTGTATATGGCTCTTTCTTTTCCTTAGATAAATATGCTTTATCATTACCTGTTGAAATTCCAGTTATACAATTAAAGCTTTGTCCTAGCCTTTCATTATTAAATAATATTTTTATATCCTTTGGACACTCTATAACAAATTCATTATTGTCCATTTCATTATTTAATACTATATCCTTTAAATCATATTTATTATAATTACTATCTTTTATATTTTTATTTAATACCTTCTTTAATTCATTAGAATTTATAGGTCTATTGTTAATAGTAATTTCTCCTTGATTCTTTCTTCCCTTTTCTAATATTACAATGCTTGTTCTAACATCTGCCCCCTGATGTAAAAATAAATCAGTAGGACACATAGTAATTTCATGTATAGTGCATTCTCTTAATATTTTCTTTCTTAATCCTTCATGAAACTTAGATGTAAAAAAGGAATCATGAGTTATTAACCCAATAACTGCTCCCTCTTTTGCAATTTCTATAATTGCTGATATAAACATACTATACATATTATGTACACCTATATCACCAAAGTAATTTTTTAACCTCTTTTTATTTTCCTTTATAAAGTTAACTTCATGACAATTATATGGTGGATTTGCAATATAATAATCGTAATCTAACTTTTCATCTTCGCCTAAACTAAAGGAGTCTGACTTTTTATCATCTATTTTTTTGCAATAATACTCTATAAAATCAGTGTTTTTAAAATTACATTTGTACTTATCTTTATATTTGATAATATCCATGCCATCTATAGAAATTTTCTTTTCAATAAAACAATCTAATAACTCTTCCTTTCCACAACATGGGTCTAAAAGACTTTTTCCATCACTTTTAATCTTCATCATTTTTAATGATATATAATGACTAATAAATTCTGGTGTAGCATAATATCCTACTTCTCTTCTATTTATTTGTTCTTTATTTCCTATTAAAGCTACTTCCTTTTTCTTTCTAGCCACCTTGAAACCACCTTTTAAAACTAAAATGTATCTTTGAAAATTATAACATACTTATAAAGCTATTAATAAATTTATTTAAATTGTAAAAATGTAAAAGGTTGTAAGATATGCTTTTTGCATTACCTTACAACCTTTTATCTCATATCAATCTTCTTACGAAGTTAAACTCCACATTAAGTTTAAAATTTTATATTTATATTGTTTTAAACTACTCGCTATATCTAACTCTATCTACTAATGAATCCTTATTAAAGCTTCTTGTTATTCCATAAGATAATAAAATTTGTGCTATTAATGGCACTGCTATTAATAATATAGTTTCTAAAAGTGGGTATGAATAAGTAGCGTAACTTGCTCCTGAATTTCTCATCATTATAACAGCTATATATCCTAATACATTACCTATTGTTAATGTAACCCCTATTGCTACTGTTATATAAAAGAACCCTTCCATTTTTATCATTTTAGTAAATTGCTTGTTAGATAAACCTATGGCTTGTAACATTCCTAATTCCTTTTTTCTAGCTACTACACTAGTTATCATTGTATTAATAAGATTTATAAATCCTATAATACCTATTATGATAACTAAGGAATAAGCCATCAACTTAGTTATTCCAACTGCCATTTCATTAGTTTTATAAGAAACATCATAATATGAAGCTTCTAAAAATGCTTCGCTTTTTACTAAAGCTTCTATTGATTTTTTTACATCATCATACTTATTATCTTCTATATATACTCTTGCACTAATTGAAGTATCGTTTTTGAATAAATTCTTATAAGTTTTTTCTGGTAATACAAATGTACTTCCAATTAAATTATCTGTAATAGCTGAAATAGTTAATTCTTTCTTTTCTTTTACTCCATTATTATCATATTCTATAGTAATTTTATCTCCTACCCCTACACCATAAACCTCTCCTGCATATGTGTGATCTAAAATTACACTATTTTCATTTTCAAAATCTACACTTCCATCTAATACTTTAGAATCATCAGTAATATCCTCTTTACTAATTATTGAAAAATCAGCCCAATCATCCATTTCAAGCCACTTAACTGTAGTATTTTCTTTAATTTTAACATCAGTAACTCCATTAATTTCTTTTATTCTTTCTATAGAATTCGTAATTGGATTGTTCTTTTGAATATTATATAATTCTTTTTCTGGATTATCTGGAGATTCCAATGAATAATTACTTAATCTAACTACCATTTTCGATCCTTCATATCCATGTTCTGTCATCTTATCAATATTAATAGCCTTTAATACTGTTGATGCAATTATAAATAATATTCCACTTAAGCATAATGAAACTAATGTTATAACTGTACGACTTTTATTTCTTTTTAAATTTGCCTTTACTAACCTTGGTACTGTTATTTCTAAATATCCATCTCTAGTTTTAGATTTACTATTGCTTTCACCATTATATCTCATTGCCTCTACTGGTGATATTTTTGATGCTATTTTCATTGGTTTTAATATAGAAATATATACTGTTACAAAGCTTAATATAATTGCCCCAATTAAAACTAAAATATCATATTGTGATGTATTTATATCTGTATTGCTAATAGCTATTTTTATAACTAGCTTCCCTATTATATATCCTAAAATAGCTCCTATAGGAACAGCTATAGATGAAAGCAACATACCTTCTCTTCTTATTAATTTCTTTATTTGCTTTTTAGTAGCTCCAATTGCTCTTATTTTTCCATACTCTTGTACCTTATTTATAATTGAAATATAGAAAATACTATATATAACTATCATACTTGATACTATTATAAGTATAGCAATAGCTACTCCTCCCATTATAACTGTAGGATCTGGCTTATTTGATTTTAAATAATTTGAATTAACCTTAATACTAGAAACAGGTATATTAAAATCAGCTGCTATTTTATCTGATATATCTTGAGCTAAATATTCATTTATTGAACTTTCATTTTTATACTTTACATAAGTTGTAAAAGTAGTCCCTTCATCAAATTCTTCTTTAACTAAGTAATCCTGTGATACTGCGCCAAAGTAATCCCCTGTAATTATATTAGCTTCTGGACTTTCTGCTATTCCACTTACTACAAAATCCCTAGTTTTTTCAATACCATCTTTTCTTGATTCATAAGTAATAGTAACAACATCACCTATCTTAGCTTCTTCTTTTCCTAAAGCTTTCATATAACCTTCTGCTATTAATATTTCATTTTCCTTACTTGGAAATCCCCCTTCTTTTATATTAACTTCACTAATATGCTTATTATCTAAAACATCTGTATATTGAAGAGCAAAAGTAAGATTCTTTTCCTTATTTTTTGAAATTCCTATAGTTTTAACTACTTGCATTGAATCTATTTCAATATGGTTAGATAGCTTTTTATTTATATCAGCTGTAGTTGATTTAAAAACTACATGATGAGCCCCAAACATATTTTTTGCGCTTTCTATATTTGAAAGCCCCCAATTTACACATATCATTCCAACAGATGTTAAAAGACACGTTGTTAAAATTATAGTTAATACTATTAATATACTTTTTGATTTACTCTTTTTTATACTACTTTTAGCTAAATTCCCTATAGTACTCATTAGATTACCACCTTACCATCTTCAATAGTGATAATTCTATCTGCCATTTGAGCTATCCCCTCATCATGAGTTATCATTACTATTGTTTGATTATATTTTTTTGCAGACATTTTTAGTAAGGTTAATACTTCCTCTTCTGTTTTAGAATCTAAGTTACCTGTTGGCTCATCTGCAAGAATTATTGATGGCTTTGCTGCTAATGCCCTTGCTATTGCTACTCTTTGTTGTTGTCCACCTGATAATGTGCTTGGTAAGCTTTTCTTCTTTTTTTCTAATCCTAATGTCTTTAATATATCTTCTACAAATTCAACATCTACTTTTCTTGAATCTAAACCTATTGGTAAAACTATATTTTCCCATACATTAATAGATTGTATTAAATTATAATATTGAAATATAAATCCAATTCTTCTTCTTCTAAA
>NZ_JBOFYU010000088.1:0-5052 GCF_051654825.1 Clostridium sp. | reverse complement strand
AGGGATATATGTGGATAGGTACAAGTGATGGTGTTAATAAATATAATGGAACAAAGTTTGAAGTTTATAAGTATAGTGACAATAAAGAAAATAGTATAAGTGGAAATAGAGTATCTGATATAAAGGAAGATTTAGAAGGGAACATATGGATTGGTACAAGGACTGGATTAAATAAAATAGATAGCAAAACGAATAATATAACTAGATATTTACCCGGTGAAAATGGATGTAATATATCAAACTATAGAATCAGAGACATATTAGTAACAAGTAAGGGAGATATTTATGTAGCTACAGATGATGGGGTAAATAAATATGATAAGGAAAATGATAACTTTATTTTGATGTATAATTCAGATGATTTAGAAAGTTCTTTAAGTAATCAAGAAGTATATTCACTAGCAGAGGATATTTATGGGGGTATATGGGTTGGTACAAAGCATGGATTAAATAAAATCGATTTAACTTCACAGAAGATAATTAAGTATTTTGCAGATGAAGAAGATGAAATGAGCATAGGCCATAATTTTATATATAGCTTGCATGCGGATGATACGGGAAATTTATGGATAGGAACTTATTATGGTGGTCTAAATAAGTTAGATTTAAAAACAGGAAAAGTAAAAAAATTAATGCCTGGAGATGAGGAATCAATTGGTGGAGCATATGTAAGAGAGGTTCTAAAAGATAGCAGAGGATATGTTTGGGTAGCAACTGATTATGGCTTTAATAAGTATGATGAAGAAGAAGATAAGTTTATTACTTATAAGTCAAGTAAATATAACGAAGGTAGTATAATAAGTGATAATGCTTTAAGTATTTGCGAGGATCAATCAGGTGCAATTTGGATAGGTACTGATGAAGGCATAAGTTTATTTAATCCTGAGAATCTATTTAATTATTACAAATCAGATCCATTCAATGATAATTCTCTAAGTAGCGATTCTATAAGTGGAATATATGAGGATGAAGATGGATTATTATGGGTAGGAACTACATATGATGGGTTAAATATAATAGATAGAAAATCTAATAAAGTAACTAGAATTGATCATACAAAAGATTATGATGGTGAACTTACGATAAGTAATAATTTAGTTAGAGAAATAACAGGAATAGGAAATGAAGTATGGATAGCAACGGAAAATGGATTAGATAAATATGATAAAAATACCGGCGAAATTACTAAATATAAACAGGGAATGGGATTAATATTAAATGATGTAAGGAATCTTCATATAGATGAAGAAGGTGTTTTATGGATAGGAACGAGAGTAGGATTATGCTCATTTGATAGGAAGGGAACATTTATAGATTATAGAGATATATTTAGTGAAAATGGAATAGAAGACCAAAATATAACTGAAATTTATGAGGATGATGATGGTGTAATTTGGTTATCTATGGGGGTAGAAAATGGTCTTGTTAGCTTAGATAAAAAGACAAATGAAGTTAAAATATATAATGATTTTTATGGAAATGAGGAGGGTGTAGAGAGGAAATATAATTATATAATTTCTATTGAGTGTGATGAAGAAGGAAATTTATGGCTAGGAACTGACTATGGATTAGTAA
Organism: Clostridium sp.; assembly: GCF_051654825.1. Lineage (GTDB taxonomy): Bacteria > Bacillota > Clostridia > Clostridiales > Clostridiaceae > Clostridium. The sequence goes on along the minus strand of NZ_JBOFYU010000088.1, from coordinate 3,477 downwards.
AATTTAATAAAAAGACTAAGGAATATACTAGATATACTGAGGAAAATGGGCTAGCTAATAATTTTATTTATGGAGTATTAATTGAAGATAATAATAATTTATGGGTTAGTACTAATTATGGTATTTCAAAATTTGATATTAAAGAAGAAAAGTTTATTAATTTTGATAGTACAGATGGAATTCAAGGTAATGAATTTAATCAGTATGCATATTATAAAAGCAAAAATGGAGAAATATTTTTTGGTGGGATTAATGGATTAACTAGTTTCTTTCCTAATGATATAGTCGAGAAAAATTTTATTAGTAAAGTGCAAATAGAATCTATATCTACCAATAATGGAAAATTGTATTTAGAAGACAAAATAAAGTTAGACTATAAAAATACTCAACTTCAGTTTGATTTTTTCATGCCTGACTATAGAAATGTAAAGAAATTAAGTTATGCATATAAGCTTAATGGAATTGATGAAAACTGGATAATGTCAGAAAATAAAAATAGTGCTAATTATACAAATTTAAAGTCAGGTAATTATGTATTTCAGGTAGCAGCTAGAAATTCAAGTGGGGAATGGAGTAGTCCAACAAGTATAGAAGTTATAATAGGAAGCCCACCATGGAAAACACCACTTGCATATGTGCTTTATGTAATTTCATTTATTTTTGTAATTTATGTAATATGGAATAGAGTTAAGATATTAGATAACATGGTTAAACAAAGAACTGCAGAGCTAAATAATAAATTAAAAGAAAATGAACAACTATATTCTAAATTATTACATCATGAAAAATATAAAAATAATTATTTCATCAATTTATCTCATGAGTTAAGAACACCATTAAATATAATATCATCTACTCAAAATCTTATAGAAAGCTTAAATAGAGAGAATAAAAAAATATCACAGGACAAAATGAGCCATTATATGGGAACAATAAAAGGAAATTGTAGAAGGTTAGTAAATTTAATAGATAACATAATATATACTTCTAAGATAGAGTATGGACAGTATAAATTAAATAAAAAAAGTTGTGATATAGTTTATTTAGTAGAGGAAATAGCTTTATCTATGAAGGATTTCATAGAAGAAAATGGACTAACACTTGTAATTGAGCCAGATATAGAAGAAAAGATAATTGAATGTGATGAGTTAGAAATAGAAAGAGTGATAATAAATCTTATATCAAATGCAATTAAGTTTACTAAAGAAGGTGGACTAATTGAAGTTTATATATTTGATTTGGGAAATGAAGTAAAAATAGTAGTAAAAGATAGTGGAATAGGAATAGATAAAAAGCATCATGAAACTATATTTAATAGATTTTCACAAGCCTATTCAGATACGTCAGAAGAATATGGTGGTAGTGGATTAGGACTTACATTATCAAGGCAACTAATAGAATTACATGGAGGAAGTATTTGTGTTGAAAGCGAAATAGGAAAGGGAAGTACATTTATAGTTAAATTACCTGTGAAAAAGGAAGATAATAACTAAAAAATAGAATTGTTAAAGAGAATTATCTTAGCACCATAATAAAACAATAGTTAAATGATATTTTATAGGATATAATTAGTTTATTAAACGGAAGAAGGTAGAAAAATATGAGAAATATAAAAATGATAATTCAATTTGATGGAAGCAGATATAAGGGTTGGCAAAAGCAAAACCAAAAAGGAAGTACTGTTTCAACTATTCAAGGTAAGTTAGAAAATGTATTGAGTAAAATGACTGGGGAAAATATAGAAGTTATAGGGTGTGGAAGAACAGATAGTGGTGTTCATGCAGAAAATTATGTTGCTAACTTTGTAACAGAACATAAAATGCCTGTATCAGAAATAGAAAGATATTTAGCAGAGTATTTACCAGAAGATATAGTAATAAAGCAAATGAAGGTTGCAGGAACTAGATTCCATTCAAGATTTAGTGTTAATGCTAAGACATATGTGTATAGAATTAATAACTTAAAATATAATGATGTATTTACTAAAAAATATGCACATCATGTTCCAGAAACATTAAATGTTGAAGAAATGAGCAAAGCAGCTCAATATTTAGTAGGAACTCATGATTTTAAGAGTTTCACTAATTTAAAGGCTAAGAGTAATAAATCAACAGTAAAAACAATTAACTATATAAATGTTACTGAAAACAATGGAGTAATTGAAATAGAGGTAAATGGAGATGGATTCTTATTAAATATGGTAAGAATAATAGCAGGAACTCTTATTGATGTTGGTCAAGGTGTTATAAAAGCAGAAGAAATGGAACAAATATTATTAGAGAAAAATAGAGAATGTGCAGGAATTAAAGCTCCAGCTAAGGGATTAACATTAAAGGAATTAGAATATTAGATAAATTTAAAGTAGTGTCTATAAAAAAATAGGCGCTACTTTTTTATATTATTATAGAAAAATATGGATTTATTTGAGGAGATATTATAATATTATAAAAGAAACAAATATTCAATAAATTTAAACTTTAGGAGGAAATATTATGTACGATAAAATAATAGAGTCTACAAGTTATATAAAAGGAAGAGTAAATAGAAATCCAAAAGTAGCGGTAATTTTAGGATCAGGATTAGGAGATTTAGTTAATGTAGTTGAAGATATAGAATATATTGACTATACAGATATTCCTAACTTCCCAGTATCAACAGTAAAGGGTCATGAGGGAAGATTAGTATTCGGAAAAATAAATGGGGTAGAAGTACTCTTAATGCAAGGTAGATTCCATTATTATGAGGGATATACAATGAAAGAAGTTACATATCCTGTGTACGTAATGAAGCAATTAGGAATAGATAAAATTATAGTTACAAATGCTTGTGGTGGAATAAATACAAGCTTTGAGCCGGGAACATTAATGCTTATAAATGATTTTGTTAATTTATTTGGGGATAATCCTTTAATTGGAATAAATGATGAAAGACTAGGGACAAGATTCCCAGATATGTCAGAGCCATATAAGTTAGAGTTAATAGACAAGGCTAAGAATATTGCAAAGGATCTAGGAATAGATTGTAAGGAAGGGGTTTATGCTGGTTTTATGGGGCCATACTATGAAACAGCTGCTGAAATAAGAATGATAGGAAGACATGGAGCTGATGCAGTTGGAATGTCAACAGTACCTGAAACAATAGTTGCAAATTATTTAGGAATGGATGTTTTAGGTATAGCATGCATAACTAATATGGCAACAGGAATTCAAAAGGTAAAGCATTCTCATGAGAGAGTAGTAGAAACAGCTAAGAAAGCTTCAGTTGATTTATGCAAATGGGTAACTAAAATTATAGAAGTAATATAAGAATAAAAGCTATAAAACCTAGTGTTTTATAGCTTAAGTTGTGTGCCCAGCATGGGCACGTACTTGTCGGTGAAAGTCCGATATGGGGGTTGATAGTGCTAACCATTAGCTTAAGACAAGGGTGTCCATTGTGAGGTGGAATCTGAAGGAAGTCGGCGGCAAATCCTTGGTC
>NZ_JBOFYU010000087.1:0-13658 GCF_051654825.1 Clostridium sp. | reverse complement strand
GACTATCATGAAAGGATATTTAATGATGTAATTGAAAATTCAGAAATACCTAAGGTATTAAATAAATATGGATATGATTATAAAAGTATTTTAGAAGACGAAAAAAAGTGGACTATTTTAGAAAAATCAGCTCCAGATTTATGTGCAGATAGAGTAGATTATACTTTAAGAGATATGCTTAGTTGTGAAGTTACAAATAAAAAAGAAATAGATGAATTTTTAAAAGATATTACAGTAGAAGATGGTAATATAGCAATGAAGTCATTAGAAAAGGCAGAGTGGTTTGTAGATCTGTATTATAAAGAAGTTATAGGATTTTTTATGAATCCGTTAGCTATATATTCTAGCCATAAATTATCTAATGCTTTAAGAATTTCATTAGAAAATAATGAGTTAAAATATGATGACTTATTAAAAACTGATGATGAGGTTTTATATATATTAAAAAGCTCTAATTTAAAGGAGGTAAAGGAATTAATAGAAAGCATAAATTATAATGTTAAAGTTATAGAAAATAAAGATGATTATGACATACATATAGTTAATAAATTAAGAACTATAGATCCACTAGTAATTATAGATGATAAAATATGTAGGGCATCTGAAAAATCTTCTTTTATTAAAGAGTTAAGTTTATCTTCAATAGAAAAATGTAAAGATGGTGCTTATATAAAGATAATAAAAAATTAAAAGTACATTTTTAAAACATAAAATATTAAAAGAAGGCTGTACATTTATTAGTGTACAGCCTTCTTTAATTCATTAGAAAGCCTTTAAGGCATTTTATTTAAATTATATAGTGTCTTTTCTTAAAATTTTTAGTGTAAGTATATTATCGTTATATAGAATATCTACATTATCAACCATCATACCAACTAATGTAAGCTCACAATCTAATTCACTTTCTCCACCTAGATGCCAGTAATATTGCTCAATTTCATGTTGTCTTTGAGTATTTAAAAGCATATCTAAATTTTCAAGTTCACTTTGAGGTAGGTTTAAAACTTCTCCAGAGATATAGAAATATGATTGGTTATCTTCATTTCCCATATCTATATGAACATCATCTGTTCCAAGTTTGTGAAAATAAGTTATTAATTCGCTTACAATTCTAAGATTTTTTTCTAATTTAAATTTCATTTTCTAATTAACCTTCTTTCTTAAATGTTGTTATTAATGGTATTAATATCATTGCTACAAATCCAGCAGCTAAGCCATTATTATATAAATTTAGTCCACCATGTAGATATCCTATATTTGTAACCATATTTACATGCAAAATACCAGCAACTATTCCTAGTTTCCATCCAAACTTACCTGAAACAGGAGCAAGAGCTGTTGAAAATAAAATAGATAATATTAATCCAGGCGATGTTATTGGATCAAAATGCATCATTGCAGCAATAGATGCTCCAATCATAACTGGAATAATATTTTTTAAATGCTTACCAAAACATCCAAATCCCATTATAGTAAGTATTCCACCCATAGTAGGTCCGTTTAAATCTCCACCTATTAAAACTACAAATAAGGTAGAAAATAAACCTAAAATCCCCATATTGATATAGGCAGCCTCACCAAATAAGACATAAAAGTCATTTACAAGCCTACCGCTTTGCTTGCTTATCTTTAATAGCTTTAATTTTGGATTATCACTAAAAATTAATCCAATAATAATTAAATATAAAGATATAACTATTAAAAACACTAAAAAAATCTTATTAGATCCTGTGTGCCATATAAGCCTACTTTCAAAATTAACTCCTAAGCTTCTAAATATAGACATAAGTAGTGTGGCGAAAAGTCCACCAGCAAAACCTATATTATAAAGATTAAATCCATTATGAGCCTTAATACAATGAGAGGCTATTGGTGGAAGAATAAATCCTGTTAATATTCCTATTGAATATCCAATAAATAATCCTTCTCCAGGGGTGAAATGCCCTGTAAAGCTTAATTGACTAACTGTTGGAGATAAAGATGTAGCAAGTAAGGCTACAAGTGTATAATTTAAAAATGGTTCTTTTTGGTATTTAGCAAATAAATAAACACCTATCATAATTGGCCATATGTTAAGAATGTTTTTTCCGAAAAATGAAAAACCAGTCATAAGCCATAAAGCCATTATAGTAGAACCATTTGGCTTAATTCCTATAGCAATTAATAAAAATATAGAAGCTAAACTAGTAAGAGCAGCATTTAAAAATGTAGCGCCAATTCCACCTATTTCTATATAATCAGTAATTAATATATCTGGAGTAAAAACGATATTTTTTAAGCCAGTAAATATTTCAGTGGGTGTATCCACTAAAAATGCAAAAATTATAAAGAAAATATACAACACAATTAATACTGCATATGGTGGGTAAATTCTTTTTTTTACCGTCATATATTAAATAAATCTCCTTTACACATAGTATTTAAGATAACTTATATAATATAAAGTATAACAAAACTTAAAGTGAATAAATATAAAAAAATAATTTGTTTTATAAGGTTTAAAAAATATCTTGCTAATACAAATATTATTGTGTAAAATTTCCTAGTATTTTGTTGATTCTTCTTCTTTAATTATACTGATAAAAGAGTATAATATAAGTAGTTGAATAAGATTTAATAAGGTAAATTATAAAGAGTAAAAGTTAAATTAGTATTAAATAGTAAGATGAATATAGATAAAATAAAAGATTTAACAATGGGAGGGTAAGAATGGAAGTAAAAAAAACAAAATTAGTTCCAGAGATCAAAGGAACTTTAAGAAGTCATGTAGTAGAAGTTCCAACAAAAATTAGAGATTGCAGCGGAATAAAGATATTCGGTAAAAGAATAAAATCACTATTATTCACTACAGATGTAGCAATAATAAGAAATACAAATGCGGATGCAATAATAGCAGTGTATCCATTTACCCCACAACCATTAATAACTCAAGCTTTAGTTATGGCAGCAGATGTACCAGTATTTTGTGGCGTAGGAGGAGGAATAACTCAAGGAAAGAGAGTAGTAAATCTTGCATTAGATGCTGAATTTAAGGGAGCTATGGGTGTAGTTGTAAATGCACCAACAGCTAATGAAATAATAAAAAGAATTCGTGAAACTATAGATATACCTGTAATTGTAACTATAGTTTCAGAATGTGAAAATATAAGAGAAAGAATAGAAGCAGGAGCAACTATATTAAATGTTTCAGGAGGAAAGAATACAGCTAAGATAGTAAGAAAGATAAGAGCTGAATTTCCTACATTTCCAATAATAGCAACAGGGGGGCCGACTGAGGAAACTGTGGCTGAAACTGTTGAAGCAGGAGCAAATGCTATAACATTTACACCACCACCTTCAGGTGATATTATGGGTGAATTAATGGATAAGTATAGAGGGGAATGAAAAATAAAATATAAAAATTTGGAAAATATGTAGCAAATTCGAAAAAACAGTGTATAATAATATATAAATAAATAATTACCAAGGTAGAGGTGCTATTATAAAGAGTAATTATGCTTAGTTGGCAAACCGTGAGGCATAACAAAAGGGATAATAGCCGAAGAATAAATAGAGCGAATATTTATTCTGGGTATGTATATAATATATGCATAACTGTCACGTAAAGTGGAGAGCTACGAGGTGCAATGATTTTGCAAATTATGAATTAGTAATGTGTTTTAGAGATTAATTTAAGTACATAAACTATCATAATTACAGCTACCATAATATGTAATTCTACCATCGCAATATATAGGCGGTGGTTTTTTATTTATAGAATATTTTTGGAGGTAAAAATTATGAAATTATTTGGGGCAATGGAAAACAGAAATGGAGAATTAGTAATTGGAGGAATTAAGGCAGAAACTTTAGCTAGTGATTATGGAACACCTTTATATGTAATGGATGAGCAATTACTTAAGGATACATGTAGAGGTTATATTACTAATTTTAGATGTAATGAAGAAGGAAATAGAGTTGCTTATGCAGGAAAGGCATTTTTAACAGTTGAAATGTGTAAGTTAATAAATGAAGAGGGGCTTTCATTAGACATAGTTTCAGGTGGAGAATTATATACAGCTTACAAGGCTGGATTCCCATTAGAAAAAACATATTTTCATGGAAACAATAAAACATTAGAAGAAATAGAGCTAGGAGTTAAACTAGGTGTAGGAAGATTTGTAGTAGATAATTTATGGGAAATGGAAAAGCTAAATGAAATTGCTTTAAAAAATAATAAGGTTCAAAAAATATATTTAAGATTAACACCAGGAATAGAAGCACATACTCATGATTATATTAAAACAGGGCAAATAGATTCAAAGTTTGGATTTGCACCAGTTGGAAATATTATTATGGATGCAGTAAAAACGGCTTTAGACTTTGATAATATAGATTTAGTTGGATTACATTGTCATATTGGTTCACAAATTTTTGAAACAGAGCCATTTGCAGATGCAGCAGAAGTAATGCTTAACTTTATAAATGCAATAAAGCAAGAAACAGGCCATATAATATCAGAGTTAGACCTTGGTGGAGGCTTTGGAATTTATTATTCAGAAGGAGATAAGCCAAGAGAAACAAGAGAATATTGTGAAGCTATATTAAATAAGGTAGATGAAGTATGTGAAAAGCTATCATTACAAAGACCTATATTAACAATAGAACCAGGAAGATCAATAGTTGCAAATGCAGGAACTACTTTATATACAATAGGTTCAATTAAAAATATACCAGAGGTTAGAACTTATGTAGCAGTAGATGGCGGAATGACAGATAATATAAGACCAGCATTATATGGAGCTAAGTATGAAGCTTATGTAGCTAATAAATTAAACAATGAAGCGGAAGAGTTAGTTACAATAGCAGGAAAATGCTGTGAATCAGGAGATATATTAATAAAGGATATAAGCTTACCAAGTGTTCAAAGTGGAGATATATTAGCAATAATGTCTACAGGTGCATATGGATTCTCAATGGCTAATAATTATAATAAAAATATTACACCAGCAGTAGTATTTGTTAGAAATGGAGAAGCAAAGGTAGTATCTAAAAGACAAAGTTATTTAGATTTAATAGAAAGAGAACTATAAGAATATTAGAAGATTATCTAGTGATTAAATTAGATAATCTTCTATTTTATTATTATTAAAGTTTGAATGCTAAAAAGTGTGCATTTTACACTTTTGTTAAATAAAATTTAAGATATTATATAGGGAAGCTAATATCGATATTTATGTAAAATATGTTATACTAAAAGATAAGAATAACAAATAAGAAAAGAGGTGGAGACAACTAGGTTGTTATAAATATGATTAGAAATGAATTTGTTGTAGATAGAATAGAAGATAAATTCATAGTTTTAGAAGATTCAGTAGGTGAACTTATAAATATTACAAGTGAATTTGTAGAAGGTATTCCTAAAGAAGGCGATGTTTTAGTTAAAGTTGATAATAAATATATTATAGATTATAAGGCTACTGAAAGTAGAAGAGAAAGAATTAATAGCTTAATGAAAGGTATGTGGGAAGAGTAATGGACGAAAAAAAAGTAGGGGAAGATTCAGAATTAACTAATAAAGAAGTAATTTTAGAAGATAAAGAAGAAGCAAGCCTTGATACTGAAGATAAAAAGAAAAGCAAAAAGGGATTCTTTTATGAGTGGGGTTTACCTATAATTGCAGCTGTAGTATTAGCCGTAATTATAAATAAGTTTGTTATTTTTAAAGTATATATTCCTTCAGAATCTATGGTACCAACATTAAATGTAGGAGATAGATTATTTGTAAGCAGAGTTTATAATCCTGAAAAGCTAGAAAGAGGAGATGTAGTTGTATTTTACTCAGAAGAGTTACAGGATTCACTAATTAAAAGATTAATAGGGTTACCAGGTGATAATGTAACTATACATGATGGTAAGGTAATAGTTAATGGTGAAGCTTTAGAAGAAGAATATATAGGAAACCAAGATAGATTTACAGGAACTTATGTAGTACCAGAAGGAGAATATTTCTTTTTAGGAGATAATAGACTTTGGTCTAAGGATTCAAGATACTGGGATGATCCGTATATTGAAGCAAAAGATATAAAGGGGAAAGCTCAAGTAAAGGTATATCCACTTAGTGATATGGGAAGAATTGAGTAATGACTATTAAAATATAGTTAAAGTGAGAAGTAGAATATGACAATGCTTGAAAAGTTTAAAGAACTTTTATATAAAGCAAATGATGATGTAGATATTGAATGTAATAGAAGCAGTACAAAAGATTTTATGAAAATAGTATGTATTGCATTAGTTTTAGCATTATTAATAGATAAGTTTATAGTATTTAATGCTTATGTACCAAGTGAATCTATGGTACCAACATTAAATTCAGGGGATAGGCTATTAGTAACAAGAGTTTATAACTTAGACATAATACAGCAAGGTGATATAGTAGTATTTTATTCAAATGAAAATAAAGAGCATATGGTTAAACGCCTAATAGGCTTACCAGGAGATACTGTAGAGATAATAAACGGAAAAGTGTTTGTAAATAATAAGGCTTTAGAAGAATCATATATTGAATTTACAGATAATTTTAGTGGAAGCTATAAGGTTCCAGAAGGAAAGTATTTTTTCTTAGGGGACAATAGGCCTAAATCTTTTGATTCAAGATTATGGGACACTACTTATATTGATGGAAATGACATAATTGGATTAGTAAAATTTAGAATACACCCCTTTAAATCAATAGGGAGTGTTAAGTAAATGGAGAGTAATGTATATGGATAAGAATACGAAAGATAATAATAATAACATGAAGAAAAAGCAATATATGATATGGTATGCTATATTAGCATTTTTATTCTTATATGCTTTTAGCGCAACAAAGGGTCTTATGACTACAAAAGAAATAAGCTACAATGAATTTTTAACTATGGTAGACAATAAACAAGTTGAAAAGGTAGTTATTTCAGGTAGTGAAATACAAATAACACCAAAAGAAAACACTGAAGATAGTGGTAAAGTACTTTATACTGGAGTTTTAGCAGATGACAACTTAGTTACTAAGCTTACAGAAGCAGGCGTAGACTATAGAGCTGTTCCTATGCAAGATAATTTTATAATAGATTTTCTTATGTATTGGGTATTAACACCTGTTCTTTTCTTCTTTATATTTAAATTCCTATTTGGAAAAATGGGCAAAAAAATGGGTGGTCCAATGATGGGCATGGGGAAAAGCAATGCAAAAGTATATAGAGATAACGATATAAAGATAAAATTTGATGATGTTGCTGGTCAAGATGAGGCAAAGGAATCATTAACAGAAATAATAGATTACTTAAACAATGTTGAGAAGTACACACAAATAGGAGCTAAATTACCTAAGGGAGCATTATTAGTAGGGCCTCCTGGTACAGGTAAAACATTACTTGCAAAGGCTGTAGCTGGAGAAGCTAATGTACCATTTTTATCAATTTCAGGTTCAAACTTCGTAGAAATGTTTGCTGGTATGGGAGCTGCTAAAGTAAGAGATTTATTCCAAGAAGCAGAAAAAAATGCACCATGTATTATATTTATAGATGAAATAGATTCTATAGGTAAAAGCAGAGATTCTCAGATTCAAACTAATGATGAAAGAGAACAAACTTTAAATCAATTGTTAACTCAAATGGATGGATTTGACTCAACAAAGGCTATAGTAATATTAGCTGCTACAAATAGACCAGAAATATTAGATAAAGCTCTTTTAAGACCGGGTAGATTTGATAGAAGAGTTATTGTTGATAGACCTGATTTAAAGGGAAGAATAGAAATACTTAAGGTTCATGCTAAGGATGTAAAGCTAAGCGATAAGGTAGATTTAGAAACACTTGCAAAGGGAACTCCAGGGGCTGTGGGAGCTGACTTAGCTAATATAGTTAATGAAGCTGCTTTAAGAGCTGTTAAGCATGGAAGAGATGAAGTTCTTCAAGAAGATTTAGAAGAAGCAGTAGAAGTAATAATTGCAGGTAAGGAAAAGAAGGATAGAATACTATCACCTTTAGAAAAGAGAATAGTAGCCTTCCATGAAGTTGGGCATGCATTAGTAGCAGCAATGCTAGAAGGAACAGACCCAGTTCATAAGATAACAATAGTTCCAAGAACTATGGGAGCTTTAGGTTACACAATGCAATTACCTGAAGAAGAAAAGTACTTAGTATCTAAGGATGAATTATTTAATCAAATAACAGTAATGTTAGGTGGTAGAGCTGCTGAAGAGGAAGTATTTAATCTTATTTCAACAGGTGCATCAAATGATATTGAAAGAGCTACGCAAACTGCAAGAAGTATGGTTACAGTTTATGGTATGACAGAAAAGTTTGATATGATGGCATTAGAATCAGTGAAAAACAGATACTTAGATGGTAGAGCTGTAAGAGAATGTAGTGAACAAACATCTACATTAGTTGATGAAGAAGTATTAAGCATAATAAGAAGTTCACACAAAAAGGCTAGAGAAATATTAAATGAAAATAGAGATTTATTAGAGAAGATATCAGAATATCTATTAGAAAAGGAAACTATTTTTGGAGAAGAGTTTATGAACTTTGTCTTTGAAAAGCATCCTCATTTAATAGCTACAAAAGGAAAAAAAGAATCTAAGGAAGAGTTAACTGATGTTGCAGTTACATTAGATATGAAAAAAGAAGATGTAAAAGAGGAAGAGGTTTTAAGTGAAGCTATAGAAGAAGTTTCAGTAGAAATTTCAAAAGAGGTTTTAGAAGAAACTTTAGATGGATCTTTAAAAGAAGAAATTTTACAAAGTGAAAAGTAATATATTTTTAAGTAAAATATTAAATTTTACTTGTATGTATTTACATAAAAATATAATATAAATAGTAAACACTAAAGATTAACCATTCTATATATTATAGGGTGGTTAATTCCTTTAAGTGGAGAGAGGGGAATGTAAAATGGATAGAATTGAATTTTTAAGAGAAGAAGAAAATCTAGAAAGAACCCTAGAACAACTAAATGCAGAAATTTTAAACTACATAGATAAAAGAAAAGGAATTGTAGATTATATACTAGATTACAGAAAAAAGTTTGTTGAAGAATATAAAGACGATGAAGATAAGCTAATAGAGTATTTTGACCATGAAAGATACGTAAAGGAAGAAGCTTATAAAACAATAGATAGAAAGCTAGGAGAATTTACAAAGCTTAAGGAATCACCTTACTTTGGAAAGGTTACATTTGTAGATGAGGGAATAGGTGAAACTGCTTATATAGGAAGATATGGATTAACTCCAGAAGGTTCATATGAGCCAGTAGTAGTAGATTGGAGAGCTCCAGTAGCATCATTATTTTATAAAGGGATGATAGGAAAAACAAGCTATAAGGCACCAAATGGAGAGGTACCTGTAGATATTATTGAAAGAAGACAATTAATAGTAAAGAAAGCTAAATTAGAAGGATTCTTTGATTCAGATATTAATGTTCAAGATGAAATACTTCAAATGGTTCTTTCATCAAATTCAGGTGAAAAGCTAAAAGACATAGTAATGACTATTCAAAAAGAGCAAGATGAAATAATAAGAGCTGATAGAAGTAGAGTAGTTGTTGTTAATGGTGTAGCAGGATCAGGTAAAACAACTATAGCATTACATAGAATAGCTTACTTACTATACAATTTTAGAGAACAATTAACAGATAAGGTTTTAATCTTAGGACCTAATGATATATTTATGGATTATATTTCAGAGGTTTTACCTACATTAGGAGAAACAGCTGTTAAAAATGAAACATTCTTATCATTTGCATATAAGGAAATTGGATTAGAAGAACCTGTTGTAGGATTAACGGCTTATTTAGAAGAAGTTCTTAAGGAAAATGAAGAAGCATTAAAGGAAATAAAATATAAATCTTCAAAAGAATTTATAGAATTCTTAGATTTTAATGTTAACCATATAGAAAATAATTACTTTACACTTAAGCCTGTATATTTTGCAGGAGAAGAAATAGTTGGATTAGAAGAAATAGAAGAATTATTTGAAAAGCATTATAAATACATGCCTTTATTTAGAAGAAGTCAAAAGGTAAAGAGAATATTAACTTCAAAAATAAAGGATAAGAGAGATGAAAAGGTAAGAGAAATAAATGCAAAGGCTAAAGAAAAGCTTGCAAAAATGACTAGTGAAGAATTACTTATCGAAGAAAATAATGTTGAGTTCCAAAGAAGAAATGACATTAGAGATGTAGTAAGAGAAGTAATGAATTCAAGAGCAGAGTTAGATACATGGATTGAAAATGAAAGCTTAGTTTCTATTTATAAGAAATTAGTAAATATTGAAGTACTTTCTTATTTAGATTTACCAGCAATTTTATATTTAATGATTAAATTAGATGGAAAAAAAGTAAGAGAAGAAATTAAACATATTGTAATAGATGAGGCTCAAGATTATAATTTCCTACAATTATTAGTTTTAAGAGAATTAACGGGTTGTAGAAGCTATACTATAGTTGGAGATTCAAATCAAAGATTAGTAAAAGCAGAAGAAGTTCCAGCTATGCTAAGAATGAAAGAATTATTTGGTGGATTTGTTAGCTTATTTGAATTAAATAAGAGTTATAGATCTACATTCCAAATAATGGACTATGCAAGCAAGTTATTAGATGAAAATGCTATTGTTCCATTTGTTAGAAAAGGTGAATTTGATGTATTAGAAACATCTGTGCCAGAAAGTGATAAGGAAGGATTAATAGATGTATTATTAAATCTATTAGAAGATTATCAAGAAGAAAACTATGAAAATATAGCAATAATAACAAAAGGAAAAGATGAATTAAAGAAAATAGCACCAATACTAAAAGAGCATACTAATATTTTAGCTTTTGATAATGAAGATGTAGTTTATAGAGGTGGTAAGGTATTAGTTCCATCATACTTTGCAAAGGGATTAGAATTTGATGGAGTAATAGTTGTAGATTTTGATGATAATACAGATGATTTAATTAAATACATTATGTGCACAAGAGCACTTCATAGATTATCAGTAGTAAAAATTGAAAATGCATAAATAAAATCTTATATTTTGAAAGACAGGGAAATTTAATATAATTATAAAAGGTTAAATAGTTTAGAAATTAATTTTAAACATATAATAAGAAAAAAGAGACTTCTAAAAATAGAGGTCTCTTTTTCTGTATATTTAAGAGGTTTATAATTATAAGCTTAGAAAATAAAATTGCTAAAGATTAACTAAGCTTAGAAAAACAAAAGGATTAAGGTTCATACGTTTCAAGTCTAGAAATAACCTTATTGCAAATATCATTGCAAATATTAAAATCCATAGCATCTATATAGAATTTTTCTAAATCATCATGAAGAACATGGGCATTAGTAATAAAGGAAAGACCTTTATTAATTAAGTCATAGAAAAGTTTTTTATCATATTCTATATGAGCTGAATTATTTGCTATAACATCTGGTTTACAAAAATCAGTAATATTATAAGTTTTTCCTGTGAAGGTACTTCTACTTATTTCATTTTCAGTTAAAACACAAGCTGATAATTCTGGTATAAATATATGCTCAAGCCTTTCAGGAATAAATGGATCATGCATATACTCTACAAAGTAGCCTTTCTTTTGAGCAGTTTTAGCAACTTCATTTAATATATGAGTCTTATTTAAACCAGGTCCGCCTTTTAAAATATATTTAGTTTTGAGCTTAGATACAAGATCAGGTGCAAAGGTAATTATTCCATTAGGTGTAAAGGCTGTAGAGAATAAGTGTCTTTCTCCACCATAACCAGATTTATTTCCTCTTAAGACTTCTTCTTTTATACTTTCAGATATTGTTAGGATTTTAGAATTATCTAAAGAAGAAGCATTTAATGCACTCCAATCATCGTGTATGGCCTTTGCAGATGCAAAAAATCTATATGCACGAGCAAAGTTGTTACTTATGTTTTTACTTACTTCCATAATTTCTTTCTTATTTAAAGAAAGAGCATCCATATCTAAAGCATCACCCATATTTAATACTTCATCTACTGCTCCAGGATGGATAGGATCAACTATGTGGGGAGATGTACCATCTAATAATGCTATTTTTAATTCTTTAACTACAACAGCATCAAGAGATTCATTATCAGAAGAACAATGATGATATTCAATTGTATATCCTTTAGCTTGAAAGTGTGCGCCAACCTTTTTCATTAAGGATGACTTTCCAGTACCAGGTCCACCTTTTATACATAAAATTCTTTTTGCATCTTCTTGAGTTAAGATATATCTGTAAAAAGAATAAAATCCTTTTGATGAATTACCACCAGGGAAAAGGTGTCTTTCTTTTAGATCAGTCAATATAATCACTCCTATATTATTAAATTATATTTAATTACAGTATATGTAAAAATGAGAAAAGTGAGCCTGTAAAATTCATTTTATATTATGTATAATTACCAAAAATAAAATTATGTTTATGCAAAATATATTAATAAATATGTAGAGTGTGTTTATTTTAATAGTATAACATATAGTTTCGAAGGCTTTTGATATGGTTAAAACCTAGTTTTTAGAGTTTTTGAGAATAAAAATTAAAAAAATATACAAAAAATGCTTGCATAAATATAAACTTATAATGTATAATTATGCCATAGTCAAATGGAAGTAATAAGTAATAATAAAAAAGAAAATTGTTAGGGGGATAAATATATGAAAAAAGGAATATTAAATAAGATTTTAGCAGCTTCATTAGTAAGCGTTATGGCATTAGGATTAATGGGATGTGGAGGAAATTCAACATCGGATACTGATTCTCAAAAGGACATGCTAGAGGTTATTCAAGAAAAGGGAGAAGTTGTAGTTGGAATGAGTGCTGACTATGCACCTTATGAATTTCATATTTTAGAAAACGGAGAAGATAAGGTAGTAGGTTTTGATGTTGATATAGCAAAGGAAATTGCTAGTGATTTAGGAGTAGAATTAAAAATTCAAGAAATGGATTTTGATGCTTTAGTTGGGGCTTTACCAGCGGGAAAAGTTGACTTAGTTATTTCAGGGATGAATCCTGATGAGGAAAGAAGAAAGGCTGTTGATTTTTCAGATATATACTACGTATCAAGTCATGGAATATTAGTTAGAAAAGAAGATAAGGACAAGTATAAAAATATAGAAGATTTAAATGGATTAAAAATTGGTGTTCAATTAGGGTCAACTCAAGAAAAGATAGCTCAAGAAAAGGTTGAGGGAGCTAAATTAACTCAATTAGCAAATGTAAATAATCTTATTTTAGAATTAAAGAGTGGAAAAGTTGATGCTTTAATTATTGAAACACCAGTGGCTGAAATGGCAATTGGATCAAACCCAGATTTAGTAGTTGGAGATGTTAAGTTTGAAGAAGAATCAGGTGGAAATGCAGTTGGTATAAAGAAAGGTTCTCCAAAGCTAGTAGCAGAAGTAAATAAGACAATAAACAGATTAATAGATGATGGAACATTAGATAAATACATTGTAGATGCAATAAATTTATCAGATAAAGAAGTAAAGCAATAGTTTTATAATCTACATTAAACTTAAAGGAGGGACTTATAGTGGGATTAGATTTTAGTTTCATACCAGAATATTTACCATACTTTTTCAATGGTGTTAAATACACATTATTAATATCATTAATAACAGTTTTGTTTGGTTCTATATTTGGTTCA
>NZ_JBOFYU010000086.1:0-31425 GCF_051654825.1 Clostridium sp. | reverse complement strand
AATTTGCTAGTAAGGGGATGAATATGAAATTTAAAAAGATACTATTATTTATAATAGTTATTATAATAGCTTACTTTGGTACAAAATATTGTGTAAAGCAATATGTTTTTCCTTACAAATATACTGAATATATAAATGAATATAGTGAAGAATTTGATTTAGATCCACTGTTTGTTCTTTCAATAATAAAAACTGAAAGTAACTTCAATGAAGATGCAGTTTCACATAGGGAGGCAAAAGGCCTTATGCAAGTTATGGATACAACGGGGGAGTGGGCTGCTAGGGAGTTAGGAATTGAAGGATTTGAACCAAATATGCTTTTAGATCCTAAAACAAACATACAAATTGGTTGTTGGTATTTAGATAATTTAAGAAGCGAGTTTGGAGACTTAGATTTAGTTATAGCTGCTTATAACGGTGGAAGCGGAAATGTTAATAAATGGCTTAGTGATGAAGAGTATTCAATAGATGGAGAATCGCTACATTATATTCCCTTTCCAGAAACTAAAAAATACGTAGATAAGGTAAAAACTAACTACGAAATATATAAATTTATATATGAAAAAAAGCACTAGTAATAGTGCTTTTTTCTATTTGAAAATTAAAGTAACCCATTCATTTGTTTGAAGTTTTTCCACTAAAGTAAATCCATAGCTTTCAACTAATGTTTTTACTGATTCATAGCTCCACTGAACTAAACCTGAAACTAATAATTGTCCATTAGGTTCAAGATGATTTTTTATGTAATCCATAAATAATTCAGTTTCTTCACCACCTATATTTATATATATCCAATCAAACTTACCATCAATAGTAACTTCACCAGATAAAACGTCACCTACAACAACATCTATGTTATATAAGCCGTTTAAAGAAGCATTTAACATAACTTCTTCTTTAACATCTCTAATATCAAGAGCAGTTACATTAGAAGCTCCTATAATTGAAGAGGTTATAGATAATATACCAGAACCTGTTCCGATATCTAAAACGCTCTTATCCTCTAAATCAAGCTTTGTAAGAATAGTTCTTAAAAGGTCTTGAGTAGTTTCATGTAAACCAGTTCCAAATGCACCTTGAGATATAAAGTTTATTTTATTTTTATCTTTACCTTCTATAACTTCATCAGGAGAAGCTAAAACCCACTTATCATTTATTTCAATAGAAGGAATTGAAAAATCTTCATAAGTTTCATTTATTTCTTCTATATTTATTGAATTAGTTTCTATTATAGATGAAACTAATAAGTCAAACTTAGATAACTCTTCCTTTTCTCCTTCAAAAGCTACTTTAAGCATCAGCTCGTTAGTTTCCTTTTCAAGATAACCATATCCATAGTCATCAGTAGTTATTTCTAAAGGACTTTCATAAAAGACATTAAAAATATCATTTATTTGAAGTAGCTCTATTTTTTCATCAACATTATTTGAATTAACTTTATATGTAATAACAAACATACTTTATACCTCACATTCAATCATTAGTAATAGAATAAAGTATAAAATCTTTTAATTTTAAAGTCAAGGAATATTATGGTTAAAATAGTATTTATAATAAAAAATTATGCTATAAAATTTATGGTTGTTTTTCCATTATATTCTTATTATTAATTAAAGATTTTTCTTTCCTTTAGCCTTACTTTTTGTTTTAATATTTTTATTTACTTTCTTTTTTTTAGATGGAGTAGAAGTGGTATTCTTTGGTTTTTTAGTTTGTACTTTTTTATTTTCTAAAGTAGTTTTTTTCTTAGCTACAGAATATCCAAAACTACCTATAGAGTTTTGAGGAAGCTTAAAGTATTCTCCATGACAATAAGAAATTAAATCACCTTTTTCAAAATGTATTTTACCCTTTTCATCCATTAATTCTTCATTTATATGAGAAGCCACAACTTCAGCGATAAACATATCATGAGTTCCAAGTGGAATAATTTGAGTTACCTTACATTCGATAGCTACAGGGCATTCATCTATATAAGGAACATTAACATGGGTACCTTCCTTTAATGTAAATCCCATTTCTTTTATTTTATCAACTGTTCTACCAGATCTAACTCCACAATAATCAACAGCTTTAACTATTTTAGATGAAGGCATATTAACTATAAATTCCATACCTTCTTTAATATATTCATATGATAATCTTTCAGGTCTTATAGAAATAGATAGCATAGGTGGTTTTGTGCATATAGTACCAGTCCATCCAACTGTAAAAACATTATTTTTACCTTCAGAGTTTCTAGAAGTAATTAATACTACAGGAACTGGATTTAAAACAACACTACCTTTAAAATCAACTTTTTTCATATGTGCACTCCTTTGATTTTATTTTCTTTAGGATTATAGCATAGTTATAAAGAAAATGTTAGAGAAAAAATAAAAAGCACCCAAAAGGGTACTTTTTAATATCTTCTTCTTCTCTTTTTCATATTTAATATTCTTATTATAACAAATACTAAGATAATTATTATAACTAATATTAATATAAATGCTAAATAGAAGCTAATATTTGATTTTATTAAATCCATTGAAGAAATATTAATAGTTCCTTTTATTTCTTCAGCATGGTTTGGTAGTGAGAACGTAATATTTAAATCTTCTCCGCTAACTTTCCAAGCGTTACTATCTGTATTTAAGTATTCTATTTTTGCTCCTGCATCATTAATATCATTTTTATAATACATGATATCTTCAGAAGCTACAATAGGTGCTTCTATAGTTTTAGTAGGACCAAAGAATCTGAAGATTTTGTATTCTAGATTTGCAGTTCCTACTTCTTCACCAGCTTTTTTATAAACTTGTTTTTGTGCATTGTAACCATAATCAGCTAAAGTCTCGGTATCGTTAAACACATTGATACCATCTGCACCATATTCAGATTTTAAAGCAACTGTAATTAAGTTTCTTCCGTTACGATTAAAGAATCCTACAAAGCAATGGCCAGCTTGGTCTTCTGTACCAGTTTTTCCACCTATATTACCATTTTTGCCTAAAATCTTATTTCTAGATTCAATCACAAGTGGAGAGCCTGTTAAGTCAACAGTTACTTCTTTATTTTCAGGAGACATTGTTTCTCTAACCCAATCATTTTTAAAGGCTTCCTTAGCGATTACAGCTAAGTCGTAAGCTGTAGTTAGGTTAGTTTGAGCAGTACTACCTGTTAATGGATCTTGCTCAAGTCCTGATGGATTTACAAAGTGTGTATTTTCAAGTCCAAGAGCTTTTGCTCTATCGTTCATCATTTGAACAAATGCATCAACGCTTCCTGCAACAGAATCAGCCATTAAGTATGCAGTATCATTTGCTGAAAAAATCATAACTGCTTCCATAACATCTTGGGCTGAAATTTTATCACCTACATTTAATGGTTTAAAGTTAATTAATGAAGTTTCAGTTACTTTAACAGCATCTTCTGTAAAAGTAATAGTGTCTGACTTTGATTTGTTTTCAGCAAAAATTAAAGCCGTCATAAGTTTAGTTGTACTTGCAGGTGATAGTTTAACATCAGCATTTTTTGATGCAATTACTTCTCCTGTGTCCATATCCATTACTAATGCAGATTCTGCAATAATATTAGGAAATTGACTTGTTGTTTCTTGTGCAGTAGCTCTACTAGCAAAAGGAGCTAATAATGATATGGAAAGAGCTAGTGCAACTGATTTAAATAAATTTCTTTTTTTCAAGGTAATCTCCCCATCTCTATAATATTTTATTCTGTAATAGTATACCACTTACATAAAGCAATAACAATGATAATGTTATGTAAATCAGTACCTTAATTTACTATAATAAATTTTATGATAATTGGACAAAATATCAATATTATTAGGAGGTGGTTTAAATTAATAAATTTGTTAGTTTAATAAAGAGGGGAGCTTTAATTACTTTGTTATTAGTTTTTTCTATAATTGGATATTTCAATTACAATATTAATGAAGTTAAGGCTAATGAAAAAAATAAAACCATATATTTAACTTTTGATGATGGACCAACTCCATGTATTACAAGAACAATATGCAATGTATTAAATAAAAATAATGTTAAAGCAAGTTTTTTTATAGTAGGGAATAATGCTAGAAAAAATCCAGAACTTTTAAAACTTTTAAATGATGGTGGAATGTGTATTATGCCACATTCTGATATGCATGTATATGAAAATATCTATAGCTCATCAGATGCATATTTTAATGATTTACATGCATGTGAAAAGACTATTAAAGATATAGTTGGTAAATCAGAATTTAAATTTATAAGAATGCCTGGTGGGGCAGATAATTCAGTTGGAGATATAAATGTAATAAATGATATAAGAAATGGTATTGTTAATAGTGGTAAATATTATATAGATTGGTCCGTAGATTCTGGTGATACTGAATATACAGATGCATCAATTGATTTTATAGAATCTAGAGTAAGAGAATATGGTGGTCTTTATGATGTAGAAGTATTACTGATGCATGATTTAAGTGGAAAGGAAACATCAATAGTAGCATTACAGTGGGTAATAGACTTTTATAAAGAAAGAGGATATGAATTTAAAACTTTAGATAATATCAATGAAGAGGAAATTAGTTATTTAAAAAAAATAAAGGTGGTTAATAAATGTCATTAAGTAAAGTATATAAAAAGAATGTATGAAAATAATTATTTTCATACATTCTTTTATTATTTATTAGAGTTTAATCTATTAAGCATAACTTCTTTAGCTTTAAGTTCGAAGCTATCATTTAATGGAGCAAGACCTACTTCACCATATTTATGAGAAAGAGATAGTTTTATAAATCTATCTGCTAGCTCAGGGTTTTTAGCTAGTAATGAACCATGGAAATATGTACAGAATGTATTTTTATATATACAACCCTCATTTCCATCTTCACCGTTATTACCATAGCCATGTTGACATTTTCCAAGTGGTTTTAAGTCATTTATATAAGTTCTACCAGAGTGGTTTTCAAATCCTACATAAGTTTCATTAAATTCTTCGTTAAATATAGCAGTATCACCTATAAAACGAGTATTTCCGCCTTCTGTGTAAATATCAAGAATACCAAGACCTTCTATTTTTTCTCCGTTAGGAGCTCTATAATACTTACCAAGAAGCTGATATCCACCACAAATTGCCAGGGTAACCTTGTTATCTTCAACGTATTTTGTAAGAGATTCCTTTTTATTAGTTTTTAAGTCTTCAGATACTATAGATTGTTCATAGTCCTGACCACCACCGAAAAATAAGAAATCTATATTTTCATTATCAAATTTATCATTTAAAGAAACGTTAATAATATTTACCTTTATGCCTCTAGCTTCAGCTCTATGTTTAAGTATTAAAATATTTCCTACATCCCCATATACATTAAGTAAATCAGGATATAGATGACAGATATTTAATTCCATAATAAATCCTCCTGTTTCCAATTACCAAAGTTTTTGGATATATCCTTTTGAATGTAGGTATTTTCTAAAGTTAATCATAGCAGTATAAGTTGCTAAAACATAAACCTTATCATTTTTACCATTTTTAATTTTTTCAGTTAGGCTTTCAAAGCTTTCTTCTAATATAAATGTTTCAGGGTCTAAGCCAGCTATTTTTAATCTAACTGCCATATCATAGCATCTCATACCAGATATAAATACTTCATCTATATTTAAATCATGAAGCTCTTCAAAGTTTACATCCCATATCCAAGAAACGTCTCTACCATCGGCATAATTATCATTAAGTAAAAATGCTGTACTAAAGGAATCTTTGTTTAAGCAAAGTGTATCAAGAGCCTGATTGTATCCAGCTGGATTTTTAACTAATATAATCTTTAAATCCTTACCATCAATATTAATAATTTCTTGTCTACCAAAGCTTGAACTTTGATTTTCTAGAGACTTCTTAATAGTATCATCATCTATTCCAAGTTCTTTTGTAATAGCATATGCATTTAAAGCATTATAAATGTTATATATACCTGATTGACTAATATGAATAGGTAAGTCACCAAATCTTACTGTTGAGCTTTCTGATGTAAGATCAAGAATTTCATCTACAGCATATTTAAGTTCAGATCTTTTAAATCCACAGCCTGTACAGTAAAAATCACCTAGATGATTGTATGTAATATGGTTATATGCATAAGGAGCCTTACAGAATTTACAGAACTTAGCATCGGCATTAACATCTATAGTTTTATTTTCATTAATTTGTGTATTAAAGCCATAGAAAACAGTATTATTTTCAAGTTTTAAATCACCAAGTAATGATTCGTCTCCATTTAGAACTAAAGTAGAAGAAGGGACTAATTCAACACCTTCTAAGATTTTAGTTAAAGTAGTGTAAACTTCACCATATCTATCAAGTTGATCTCTAAAAAGATTTGTTACTGTAATTAGTTCAGGAGTAATGAATTTTGTAATATATTTTACATTTGCTTCATCTACCTCAATAATTGCATAAGAATCCTTCTTTTTGTCAAAGAACTTATAGTTGTCTATAAAAGTTGTTACTATACCAGGGAAAAGATTTGCACCTGTATTATTAGTAATAACATCATGACCACTTTCTTTTACAATGTTGTAAATCATGCTTGTAGTAGTAGTTTTACCATTTGTTCCTGTAACTAAGACTACCTTATAGCCTTTAGATACTTTAGATAAAATATTTTTATCTATTTTTAAGGCTACTTTACCTGGGAAAGTCGTTCCCCCTTTTAGTATTGTTTTTGTTAGAAAAATTGTGATTTTTGAAGCTATAATGCTTGTTATTGATTTAATACTAATTGTATTCACCACCTTATTATACTTATCCAATATTATTAACAATAATATTAAGGATTAAACAATTAAATTTAAAAACTAAAATTGACTATAGATAGTATATCACAAAGTTTAATTATTACCAAAGTACATATTACAAGATTTATTATAAATTGACATATAAAATTTAAGACTTAGGAATTTATAAGGTAAAATCATTAAATCAGATAATTTTAAATTTCATACTTAGGCAATTTTACGCATATATAATAATAATTAAGTATGGTGAGGTGAATTATGAACACAGAAAAGAAAAAAGAAAAAATCAAAAAAACTAAAAAGCCAAAGACACCAAAGGTACCCAAAGCACCAAAGTTAAAGAAAAATAAAAAGGTTAGAGAAAAGGGGAAATATAATATATTTAAAGTTAATGGAGAGTTTAAATTTTTGCCATTAATTATAAATATTTTAATACCTGTAGCAGGGGGAGCAATAGTTGGATTATTAAATAAAAATACTATGCATACATATGAATTATTGAAAAAGCCAATATTTACACCCCCAGCTATAGTATTTCCAATAGTGTGGACCATATTATATATATTAATGGGAATAGCAGCTTATAGAATTTATATGAGAAATAAGCAAGGTGCTAATGATAATGGAGCATATTTTTATTATTTAGTTCAATTAATTTTTAATTTTATGTGGAGCTTTATATTCTTTACATTTAGATTATATGGAATATCATTTATATGGCTAATAATATTATTTGTGCTTGTAATAATAACCTTTATAAAGTTTATTAAAGTAGATAAACTAGCAGGATATTTATTAATACCATATATAGTATGGTTAGTATTTGCTGGCATATTAAACTTTTTTGTATGGATGTATAATGAAATGTAACTAAATATATTGTATAATAGGAATAGATGTTCTTTTGTTAGAGGATTTATTTTATCAAAATGAGATTGTGAAGTTTTTTAACTATAGTATTTCATTTGTAAAATTATAAGATAAGAAAGGTAATCCAAGTTAAACTGGATTACCTTTGTATTTAAAATAGATTTTATCTGATGGCTAGCCGTTGTAGCACTTCCTTTTCTTTATAAGGGTGCTAATAAGGTCCACGCCCATAGATAACCGATTCTTAGTTTCAGATGAAGTTAAAACTAAGAATTCTGTTTATAATTAAATGATATTATTACATAAATAAAACACCTAGATAAAAAATAGTGGTTTGAAATTTTATAATAAATAATATAGAATAGTAAAGCTGGAAAAAATAAAGAAAGAATACTTATTAGAAAAGTAGGAGATAAGAATGAAGAAGGTAATAATAGCGGAAAAACCATCTGTTGCTAAAAATATTGCTGATGCGTTAAAGATTAAAAAAAGAAAAGATGGATATTTTGATGGAGATGAATACTTAATTACATGGGCATTTGGTCATCTTTTACAATTGTTTGATGCAAAGGATTATGATGAAAATATGATAGGATGGAGAATGGAAAAATTCCCATTTATACCTAGTGATTTTAAATATAAGATTAAGTGCGATGGCTATAATAGAAATATTGTAGATAAGGGAGCAGAAAAGCAAATAAATATTATTAAAGGTTTAATAGATAGAGAAGATGTTGATGGAATAATATCTGCAACGGATTTTGATAGAGAAGGACAGGTTATTTCAGATGAACTGTTTATTCATTTTAATATACAAAAGCCTATATATAGAATCTTATTAAATGAGTGGACTGAGGATGAAGTAAAAAAGGGAATAAAAAACTTAAAACTTAATTCAGAGATGAAGCCGCTGCAAGATGCAGGTATTGGAAGACAGCTAGCAGACTGGGTAATTGGAATTAACTTAACTTCTGTTGCAACTCTTCGTTATGGTGGAACTGGTAAAGATAGAAAGTTAATTAATATAGGTAGAGTTCTTTTACCAACATTAAAAATTATTTATGATAGAGATAAAGAAATAGAAAATTTTGAAGCTAGCTCTTATTATAAGCTAGGAACTAAATATAAGGCCAAGGATAACACTGAATTTGAAACACTTTATTATGAAAATTCTAGTGAAAAGTTTGAAAAAAAAGAGTATTTAGACCAGCTTAGTAAAGTACTAGTAGGTAAAGTAGGAGTAGTTTCTGATAAGGAAATAGAAAAGAAAAGAGAATACCCACAGCCGCTATTTAACTTATCTAACTTACAAGGATATATAACAAGTAAATATAAGGGATGGACTTCTGATAAGGTATTAAAGGTTGCTCAAAGCCTTTATGAAAAGAAGTTTATCACATATCCTAGAACAGCAAGTGTTGTTTTAGAAGAAAGCTTAGAGGGCAAGGCAAGAAAGGTTTTAGAAACCCTAAAGAAGGGGTTACCTTATGAAGCACAAGTTAAATTTGTAAAATCAAAAAGAGTTTTTGATAATTCTAAAGTTGAAAGCCATAGTGCCATTACTCCAACATATGTAATACCTAATGGATTAAGCGTAGATGAGCAAAATGTATATAATGCTATTA
Organism: Clostridium sp.; assembly: GCF_051654825.1. GTDB lineage: Bacteria > Bacillota > Clostridia > Clostridiales > Clostridiaceae > Clostridium. Next base: position 22,151 of record NZ_JBOFYU010000086.1, on the reverse strand, counting down.
AAAATAGATTTATAATGCAATTTATGCCTGTTGCTGAATTTGAAGAAACTAAAATTACTATAAAAGTAAATGATGAAAAGGTTCCAGGAGAATTTATTGCAAAAGGTAAGGTTGAAATAGTTAAAGGATGGAGAGTTGTAGAAAAGATAGATACTAAGGATACAATTCTACCATTAGTTCAAAAGGGAGAAAATCTTGACATAACAGAAAGTAAGGTAAACAAGGTTACTAAAAAACCACCTAAGCATCATACTGAAAAAACACTTTTAAGAGTTATGGAAACTTGCGGTAAAAGCTTTAAAAATGATAAAGATGAAAACTCAGATGATGAAACAAACACAGAAGAAATGATGAATGCAATATTAAGTGGATTTAGTATAGGAACACCTGCAACTAGAGCTGAAACTATAAAAAAGCTTAAGGACATTGGGTATATTAAAGCAAAGGGTAAAAGCTTAACTACAACAGATCTTGGGAAAACAATAGTTGAAATATTCCCAGCAAAGGAGCTTTTAGACTTAGAATACACAGGAAGATTAGAAAAGACACTTTCAGATATAGAAAAAGGAAAGTACAAAAAGGCTGATTTCTTAAATCTTATATATAACTTTACTACACAATCAGTAGAAAAGATAAAAAATGATGATTCACTTTTACATAAATTTAAGGTTGAATTGCCTGAGGGGAAAGAAACTATTGGTAATTGTCCTATATGTGGAAATGATGTAATAGAAGGTGAAAAAGGCTTTGGATGTATTAATTGGAGAAATGGATGTAAATATACCATTTGGAAAGATGATAAGTATATAACTTCATTAGGAAAAGAAGTAACAGTAGATATGGTTAAGTTACTACTTAAAAATGGAAAAGTAGGCTTTAGAAATTTAAGAAGCAGAAAAGGAAATACCTTTAGTGCATATTTAAAATATGATAGAAATAATGAGACAGGATACTTTAACTGGAGTTTAGAGTTTATAGATTAAAGAGGCAAAAGCCTCTTTTTTATTGTTTTTTTATGGGATTATACTAAGATGAAAGTGAATCACAATTTTCTCTTTTCTTGCCTATAATTAATTAGACTTTAAGTATATTTATTAACGTATTTACTTTGACAAAGGTCCAAAAGTACTTTAATATGCATAGAAGTGATGTTAAAATTGATTAGGAATAAAATACTACAGATAAAAATTTAGTTTAAGTGGAGATTTTTAGGAGGATACATAATGAAAATTTCAAAGAAAGATGCATTAGCTTGGTTTGAGTTCTTTGCGTCATTACCAGAAGAAGAGGAGCTTATGATAAAGCAACAAGAGATAGTATATGCTACATTTGCTCAAATAGAAGAGGCCATTGATTATAGAAATAATAAATTAATGTCAGAAATTGAAGGGTTAAAAAACCTAAGTAATAGAACTTTATTTGTTGGTGATGAAAAAGGGTTTCCAATAGGTTGTCGTTCTTGCTTAATGGGTAGTGGATTATGCGCAATTCGTAAAACTAATAGATGTAATATCGAATGTAAATTTTGTTATAACTATGGTGAATTAGATAGTCAACCTCCAATTGGTGAAGGAATGTGGGAAATTGGAGGAACAAAGTACTATGAAAAGGACATAGATTTACTTCTTTCAATACATAAAAGACCTACAGGTGTTTGTTATGTTTATTTAGAACCATTTATGGAAATAGAAAAATATTATCCTGTAATAAAGAAATTTAGTGATGCAGGAGTACACCAACATATGTATACAAATGGGCTTTTAGCTACTGAAGAAACACTAAAAGCACTAGGAGAAGCAGGATTAAATGAAATTCGTTTCAACCTAGGTGCATCAAATTGTTCTAATAAAGTAATTGAAAATATTAAGATTGCTAAAAAATATATAAAACATGTTGGAATAGAAACTCCAATGACTCCTGAATTCTTTGAAGGATTTTTAAAGAAGAAGGAAGATATTTTAGCTACAAAACTAGACTTTATAAATTGTGCCGAACTACACTTAAATCCAAATAATATAGATAATTATCATGGTGATAATATGTATATTTCAAGACATGGATATATATCTCCAATATGGAGTAGAGAGTTAACACTAAAATTTATGAAGATAGCTGATGAAGAAAAGTGGGACTTAGTAATACATGATTGCTCTAATAACACTAAATTTGCTAGAGGATTAAATTTAAGTATTAGAGAAGGAAAGTGGTTTGGAGCTAATGGCTATGGTTGTGAATTTACAGAGACGCCATACTATACATTTTTACCGATATTAAAAGATGAAAACTTTAAATTTGTAGTTGAGGAAGAGTTACCAACTGGATATAAGGTTGGGGAATTATTATTATAAGTTATTACTATAAAAATAGATGGTTTGTATAATCATCTATTTTTATTTTTGCTAATAAAAAAGATATAGATATGCAAAGTAAGTTAGGATTTAAATATATGTAAATAAGTTGTAAATTAAGAATGATTCACCTGTTACATATTCCTAGATCTATAATCCATTAACCTTAGCAAGTATTACTAACAGTATTAATTATAATTCAGTAAATTCTTCAATAGCATCTGCATCTATAATACTAAATTTTAAAATATATGGATATAATTATAAAAGATAATTTTAGGAGGCGAAAGAATGAAAAATTATAAGAATTACTTAATAGTAGCTCTTTTAACTATATTAGTTTTAGGTGGAGCTATATATAAGGCAAATGGATATATAGATGGAAATGATGAAAAAGCAATCGGGGCAAGTGTTCAATATATAATAAAAGACACTGAAATAGGAGCAAATAATTTAAATATAGAAAAGATTATTGATATAGATAAAAGAAAAGCTGTTTTATTTAGATCTAATGATAAGTTAGGAATAGCACATCTTAAATCTGATATAAATAATAAGTATAAAATTGATAATGCTATTTGGGAAATAGGAGATAAAGTAGGAGATATTATTAATATAGAAGAGGAACAATATTTATTAATAGGAGCTCAAAATTATGATAATAAGATTTCAATAGTAGAAGTTAATATTAATGGTAATATTTATAGATTAGATGCAGGTGAAGATAAATATTTAATGGTTAATGTAAAAATGCCTAAATTAGAAGAAGGGCAAGAATACATTATAAAAACAAGCTTTTATGATGAAGAAGAAAAGAATATAACTAATGAAATATAAAAAAAGAGCAATTTAATAATAAATTACTCTTATAATATAAAAATTATTTTATAAATGTACTTAATAAGTTAAAGCAAAATGGAGCTAAAAATACTGTCATAATACCAGCTATTCCAATTGCAAGAGAACTCATAGCACCTTGTGTTTCTCCAAGTTCAAGAGCTTTAGTTGTACCAACAGCGTGAGATGCAGTACCAATAGAAATACCTACAGCTATTTCATTATCTATTTTAAATATCTTACAAACGGTAGGCCCAATAACTGCTCCCATAATACCTGAAATGACTATTGATAAAACAGTAATAGGTGCAAGTCCACCTAATTGATTAGTTATTTCAATTCCTATTGGAGTAGTAACTGATTTAGAAAGTAATGATATTGTAAGTATGTTTTCAAGTCCAAATAAAATGCATAAAAGAATTATTGAAATAATTCCTACAAAGCTACCAATTAATATTCCGGTTAAAATAGGAATAAAGTTTTCTTTAAGTAATTTTATTTGCTTATAAAGGGGTATTGCTAAAACAACAGTAGCAGGTCCTAAGAATATATTTATAAATTGTGCGCCATTGTTGTATGTATCAAAATCAATATTAAAAATTAATAAAAACCCTATAGTAAAGGCAATTGCTATAAGTAGAGGATTAAATATAGGAAGTTTAGTTTTTTTATATATAAATAATCCTAGCTCAAAGGCTGTTAAAGATAAAATTATTCCAAAGAATATATTATTAGTTAGGATATCCATTATGATTCCTCCTTTGCTTTTTTATTTAACTTATTTGAAATAAATTGAACTACCTTACCTGTTACTGCTATTACGATAACAGTAGTAATTAAGCAAATTATTACTATTTGAATAAAGCTAGATTTTATCATATCAAAGGAATTTAATAAGGCAACTCCTGCTGGGATAAAGAAAAAAGCTAAATGATCTAAGAAAAAGTTTCCTACCATTTCTACCTTTTCAACATTTATTACATTTGTGCAAAGAAGAGTAAATAGTAAAAGCATTCCTAAAATATTTCCTGGTATAGGCAAATTGAATCCTTTAGAAATAAGCTCACCTATTATATATACTCCAAGAATAATAATAGATTGTCTAAATAGTTTCATTAAATAAATCCTCCTATTAAAATTGGTTATGTTTTAAATTAAATGTTGATATTATAATGTCTAATAAATATTACGAATAAACAAGTATAAGTAAAAATGAATAGTCAAGGAGTAAACTTCTACTAAGTTTATAAAATATATTTTATAAAAATCATTAAAGAGTTTTTACCGAAAATCTTACTTCTTAACTAATAATATTAAATTTATCAACATAAGTTTAAAATATAGCCCAAAAATTAAAACGCATGGTTATTTTAAATTAGTTTTTACAACTATATAATGTATCACTTTTTAAACAATTAGTAAATGAATAAGGTTTAGAGTTGATAAAATATAGTTAATATGAGAAACTTATTTAGTTAAAAAGTAAGATAGAAATGAATAGATGAGAATTTTGAAAAAATTATCAAGGGTGGGGGCAGTTTTATTTATAACTTTCTTACTAACAATAAAAAAATAGGGGAAAAGGAGAAATGGATGGTTACAAAAGAAAGAAATGCTTACTTTGATAACTTAAAGGGTTTTTTAATATTAGCAGTTATTATCGGGAATTCATTAGAGCTTGCAAATCCTGATTCAGTAAATATACATTTTTTTGTATTATTTTTATATGTTTTTCATATGCCATTATTTACGTTTGTGTCTGGTTATTTCAATAAATTAAGTAAGAGAACTACAAAGGAAAAAGTAATAGATACTGTGAAGCTTTATTTATATGCTCAAGTATTTTACACTTTCTTTAACTTTTTAATTTTAGGAAGATGGCATATTAGTTTTCAATTATTAATGCCGCAATGGACATTATGGTACTTATTATCAATGGTATTTTGGTACATAATAGCTGACTATATTAAAGATTATAAAAAGTGGATAATTGGAAGTATTCTGGTATCACTATTAATAGGATTAGATTCTAGTGTAGGAACTATAGGAAGTGTATCTAGAACATTATTTTTCCTTCCATTCTTTATATTAGGGATGGCTTTTGAAAAGGAACATTTAAATATTATAAGAAAAAATAAGGTTAGAATATTAGCGTGTAGTATTTTAACAGTTTTAATATTATTTTTATTAAATAACTCCACACCAATAGAACTATTTTTTCAATATGCTAAATATACATGGTATTTTGAAAAACCATGGTTTCCTATGTTTATGAGGCTTTTTCATTATATTTCAGCTATAGTAGTTGGATCAGCAATAATGGCATATATGCCTAAGAAAAAAACTATTATCACTGAAATAGGAAAATATTCTTTAATAATGTATTTAGTTCATTCTGGAGTAAGTGAAATTTTAATAAGCTATAATATATTAAGATATACGTCATTAATTACAACAGTAATTTCAACAGTAATAATTGTTGTAATTGTAGTATTCATAACATTGTATTATGTAAAATATAAAGAGAGAAAAGTTAATAATAGTTTATAAAAAAAGGTAAAGTAGCTTTAAGTTGCTTTACTTTTTTATTATATATTAACATATAATGTTTAAGGAACTTTAACAAATTATATAAAGAAACATACAATGAATTATATAGTAATTTACCTTTAATTAAAGGATTGGAGGAATAAGTGAAAAAATTAATTACTAAAGTAGCTACAGTAGTAGCGTTAATTATGGTTTTAGGTATTGGACTAGTTTCTTGTGGACAGAAAAGTAAAAATGATAATGGATTAACTAAAGTAAAGTTAAATGAAGTTGTAAGATCTGTTTACTATGCACCTATGTATGTTGCAATTAATGAAGGCTTTTTTGAAGAAGAGGGACTTGAAATTGATTTGACTACAGGTCAAGGTGCTGATAAAACTATGCAGCAGGTTTTAAGCAAAAATGCTGATATAGGGTTTTGTGGCCCAGAGCAAGTTATATACATTAATAATCAAGGAAGAGAAGATTATCCTATATTATTTGCACAATTAACACAAAAGGATGGGGCTTTCTTAGTTGGAAGAAATGAACAGCCTAATTTTAAGTGGTCGGATTTAAAGGGAGCAGAAATGATAGGGGGAAGACCTGGTGGAATTCCTGAAATGGATTTTGAATATGCATTAAAACAAAATGGTTTAGACCCTAAAGAAGATGTCAATTTAGTTACTAACTTAGATTTTACAGCTACAGCAGGTGCATTTAAATCGGGTACAGGAGATTACGTGACTTTATTTGAACCTACTGCATCTATGTTAGTTAAAGAAGGTTCAGGAGCTATAGTAGCTTCAGTTGGAAAGGAAGTTGGAAATGTACCTTGTACATGTTTTTTTGCAACAAAATCATATATGGATAAAAATCCTGAAGTAATTCAAAAATTTACAAATGCTATTTATAAGGGGCAAAGTTGGTTCCATAGTCACAGTGATGAGGAAGTAGCAGATTCAATTATATCTTTTTTCCCAGGAACAGATAGGGATATTATAATTACAGTAGTAAAAAATTATAGAGAAATAGAAGCATTAGCTGATAATCCTGTAATTAAGGAAGAAGATCTTAATAAATTTATGGATATAATAAGTAGCTATGATAATAGTTTAATATCAGAAAGACCAGCTTTTAATAAGATAGTAAACAATAGCTTTTCAACAGAGGCTGTGAAAAATTAATAAAAAACTTTAAGAAAACAAGGGTGGTGTAAAATGGGATTAATTGAAGTATCAAATATTAAATTAACGTATCATTCTTTAAAGGGAGAAACAGAAGCAATAAGTGATTTAAACTTTTCTATTAAAGAGGGAGAATTTATTAGCATTATCGGACCATCAGGTTGTGGTAAATCTACATTGTTAAATATTATAAGTGGGCTTTTAGAACCGACAGGTGGAAAAGTTACTTATAATTATAATATGGTTAAAAATAGATTAGATAAAATGGGATATATGTTCCAAAGAGATTATTTATTTGAATGGTTAAATGTTTGGGACAATATAGTATTAGGATTAAAGATTAAAAAGAAACTAAATAGTGAAAATATAAAAAATGCAGAAAGTCTTTTAAATGAATATGACTTATCTAAATTTAAGCTACACAAACCAAGTGAACTTTCAGGTGGAATGAAGCAAAGAGTTGCTTTAATTAGAACCTTAGCATTAAACCCAGAAGTGTTACTTTTAGATGAACCTTTTTCAGCTTTAGACTATCAAACAAGATTAAAATTTTGTGATGAGGTAACTGCAATAATAAAGAGAGAAGGAAAAACAGCTATAATGGTAACTCACGATTTAGGTGAAGCTATTACAACATCAGATAGAATTATAATGCTTACTAAAAGACCAGCAACTATAAAGCTAGATATAAGATTAGATTTTCAAAATAAAAATGCTACACCATTTCAAAAGAGAAGAGAACCTGAATTTAATCAGTACTTCAATATGTTGTGGAAGGAGCTGGATAAATTAGATGAGTAAGTCACATGAAGAATATTTAAAGAAAGTAAAAATGGACAAGGTTAAGTTAGCATTATGTAGAATTTTAATTTTAGTAGCAATTATTTTTATTTGGGAGGTAGCAGCGGATTTAAAGTGGATAGATCCATTTTTAACATCGAGTCCAAGTAGAATAGTAAAATCATTAATATCATTTATTAATGAAGGAACTCTTTTAAATCATATATTAACAACATGCTTTGAAACTGTTGTAGGATTTACATTAGGTACTATAATAGGAACGGCGATAGCAATTATTTTATGGGCATGCCCATTTACCTCTAAAGTGTTAGATCCATACTTAGTAGTTTTAAATGCATTGCCAAAGGTAGCGTTAGCTCCAATAGTTATATTTTGGGTAGGAAATGGGATGACAGCTATAATAGTAATAGCACTTTTAATATCAATAGTTACTACTATAATTAGTGTTTTAACAGGGTTTAATGAAGTAGACAAAGGTAAAATAACATTGATGAAAACATTGCAAGCTAATAAGGGACAAATATTAAAATATCTTGTATTTCCATCAAATGTTCCAGTATTAATATCAGCCTTAAAGATAAATGTTGGATTATCTTGGGTAGGTGTTATTATGGGAGAATTTTTAGTAGCTAGAGAAGGCCTTGGATTTTTAATTGTGTATGGAGGACAAATAGCACAATTAGATATGGTTATGATGAGTATAGTAATACTTTCTTTTATAGCTTTCTTAATGTACAAAATTGTAGCTATTATTGAAAGAAAGTTTATAAGTTAGAAATTAAAGCAGTCATAGGAAACTATGGCTGTTTTCTTATAATTTAAAAGACTTTAAAATTATAGACTAAAAGAATACAAAAAAAGGATTAATTCTTAAGGAAATAAAAAATATTGTAAAAAAGAAGTGAATTTGATAGAATAATAATATAAAACTATTATATTATAGTAAAAGCGAGGAGAAAATATGAATAAAAAAGATAAGAATATTATAAATTCTCAAAATAAGGAAGTAATTAACGAAGAAAATATTTCATTTATAAATAAATTTAAAAATACATATAAAAATAGTTCATACCTAGAGCCTGTAGTGGTGATTACAGCATCTTTAAGTGTAGTAATGCTTTTAGTTTTTGCAGTAAAAGGCCCAGGTAGTTTAGAAAAAATATCTATAGCTACAAATCCAGCAGAAGAAAAGTACTATGAGAACAACTATTCACAAGCTATAGATGAATATATACTTTTACAGCAAAATGATGAATGGCCAATATGGATAGTAAAGCAAGCAGATGTTTACTCTATAAAAGGTGACTATACAAAGTCAAATGCTTTATTAAAAGAAGCAATAATTAAAAGAGATAAGTTAATAAGAGAAAATGGCGAAGAAAAATATAAGGAAAAAGACATTGTGTTAATTAATGATGTTATTTTCAATTTTTATACTAATGGTGAATATCTAGAAGCATTAACTTTAGGTGAGCAACACTTAAAGGATGAAAATATAAGTAATCAATTTATTAAAACTATGTTTTCTGTTTATTTAGCTAATAATAAACTAGAAGAAGCAAAATCTTTATTAAAGGAATATTCATTAAATAATGAAGATTCACATGATATAGCTACGCTTGCAAGTATGAATTTAATTGTAGGTGAATGGAAGTCAGGAGTTGAACTTCTAAATGAATCTTATACACTAAATCCTAATGAACTTAAAATATATGACGTTATAGATGATGTAATGGCATATAAGGGAACAGAGTTTACTAAGAAGATAGAAGAATTTAAAAAATCTAATGAAAAAGAAGATTTTTATAAAATAATTTTAGCACAAAGCTATGTTAATAATGAAAGTACTAGAAACAAAGCTCTTGATGTATTAAATGAATTAGCAGATGATAGTAAAGATAGTTTAGGCGCAGATTATATAAGATTACAAATTTCTAAAGCTAAGGGTGAAAATGAAAAGGTCTTAGAAATATTAGATAAAATGATTTCAGAAAATAAGGATAATAAAATTACTGTTTATTTAGAAGCATTAAAGGCTTTTGAAAAAGGCAATTTTGAAGAGGCTTCAGAGCTTTCTAAAAAGGCAATAGTTGAAAATGGTGAATGTATTAAAAGATATGGTGAGCTTATTTCAGAGATTGCTATTAAAAAAGGTGATTTAAAATCATCTGAAACATATTTAAGAACAGCATTATATACGGAACCTTTTAATTATAGCTTAGTTAAAAGTATTGCTAAATACTATGATGATGTTGCTGTGAATAATGTATTAGCTAAAAACTACTATACAATGGCATTAAAATTAAATAGTAAGGATTCAGAATCATATTATTTAATAGGATTGATAGATGTTTCAGAAGGAAATAATAAAGATGCAATAGCAAATATTAAAAAAGCAATATCAATAAATGATAAAAATTATAAATACCATAGATTATTAGGAGCTTTATATTTAAGTGAAGAAAAATATGATGAAGGTATAGAAGAAACAAGAACGGCTTATTCATTAAATGAAAAAGATGCAATAACATTAAATAATGCAGGATATTATTATATGGTTGTTGAAGGTGATATTGAAAGAGGTATGGCAAATATTGAAGAGGCATACAATACAATGGGAACATCAATAGAAAATGAAAGAAAGTTATCTATAACTAGTAATTTTACTAAAGCTAAAGAAGTTTATGAAAAATTTATGAATGATGAAGATATTACTGTTAAGAAAAGTGATTTTAAAATAATTAATTAAGGGTGCCATTAGGCATCCTTTTATTATTTATAAGATAATTTTAAGAATTATTACATAGACAGTAAAGTTCTATAAGGGTATAATATACACTGTTGCAGATAATTTAATAAAGGAGAAAAATAATATGGGTTTAGATTTAATTTACATACTTAAAGCTATATTTATAGCAATAGTTGAAGGATTAACCGAATTTGTACCTGTTTCATCAACTGGGCATATGATCTTATTTGGTAGCTTAATAGGGTTCCGTTCAGGAAACCATGAAGCTTTTGCATCTATGTTTGAAGTTGTAATACAGCTAGGTGCTATATTAGCAGTAGTAGTATTGTATTGGAACAAGCTTTGGGGGGCAGTTGTAGAATTTTTTGCGTATATTTTTAGTGCAGGAAAAAAAGGGAAAACAGGATTTAGATTTGGGATAAATGTTATAATAGCATCTATACCAGCTATGATTATAGGATTATTGTTACATGATGCAATAAAATCACTGTTTAAACCTTCAGCAGTAGTTGTAGGATTTATAGTTGGTGGTATTTTATTACTTGTAATAGAAAATAGATTTAGAAATAAAGTTTCTAAAAATGGAAAGACTCCTACAAATGATGTATTTGATTTAACGCCAATACAAGCTTTAAAAGTGGGATGTTTCCAGGTACTAGCTATGTGGCCAGGAATGTCAAGAAGTGCATCTACTATAATGGGGGGATGGATAGCTGGGTTATCTACACCAGTTGCAGCAGAGTTTTCATTCTTTTTAGCAATACCAGCAATGATAGGATCATCAGCATTAGATTTATTTAAATTTGATTATTCTATTATGAACACAACTTATATAATAGCGTTAATTGCAGGATTTATTGTTGCATTTATTGTTTCATTAGTTGTTATGGAGATGTTTGTAAGTTACTTAAAGAAGAAGCCTATGAGAATCTTTGCTATTTATAGAATTATTGCAGGTGTAGTATTATTAGGACTATCAGTAGCAGGTATAGTTACCTTAACTATATAAATTATGATATTTAGAACTAGCATATATTATATGTTAGTTCTTTTAAATTTTATATTATTAATGAATATTAATATTCTTATTATCAGCAAATATATTTAAGTAAGAATGAATAAATAAAAGTGAATAGTTAAGGAATAAACTTCTGCAAAGTTTATAAATAAAAATATCGCTAAGAGATAAAGTTATTAGTAAATTAAAAGAGTATAAATATATTGGTAAATAATTGAAAAACTTTAAATATTTACTAAAATATTCTTTTCAGCTTAACCAGTTTATGATATTATAATATAAGAAAGTAGAGAATGATTTTGAAAACAATTGCACTTTATAAAACATCTCTAATTTTACATTTAATTGACGGAAAATTTTAAATATATAATCAATTGAAGAGTATTGATATATTTGGGTAAGGGGGATTTTTAAAATGTCACAAGAAATCAAAAAGATAGCCTTATTAACAGGTGGTGGAGATTGTCCAGGGTTAAACGCTGTAATAAGAGCAGTAACAAGAACAGCTATTGTAAATTATGGAATTGAAGTGATAGGATACAAATTTGGTTACAGAGGGTTATATAACAACGATTATGTTCCTCTAACTCTTGATAGTGTATCAGGAATACTTCATAGAGGAGGAACTATCTTATATAGTTCAAATAAGGACAATCTATTTGATTATTCTGTTGAAGAAAATGGAGTAACAGTAAAAAAAGATGTATCAGATGTAGCAGTTGAAAATCTTAAAAAAGAAGGTGTAGATGTTTTAGTAGTTATAGGAGGAGATGGTACATTAACTTCAGCTAGAGATTTCTCTAGAAAAGGAGTTAGAGTTATAGGAGTTCCTAAGACTATAGATAATGATTTAGCATCAACAGATGTAACTTTTGGATTTAATACAGCTATAGATGTAGCTACAGAAGCTTTAGATAGACTTCATACAACAGCTGAATCACATCATAGAATAATGATTTGTGAAGTAATGGGAAGAGGTGCAGGATGGATTGCATTAGAATCAGGGATAGCTGGTTCAGCAGATGTAATACTTTTACCTGAAATTCCATATGATATAAATAAAATAGTTGGAAAAATAGAAGAAAGAGAATCACAAGGAAAGAGATTTAGTATAATAGTAGTAGCAGAAGGGGCTAAGCCTAAGAATGGAGATGTAGTAGTAGCTAAAATTGTTAAAGATAGTCCAGATCCAATAAGATTAGGTGGAATAGGAAATAAATTAGCTGACGATTTAGAAAAATTACTTCCAGACAAGGAAGTTAGATGTACTGTGCTTGGTCATATTCAAAGAGGTGGAAATACATCTACATTTGATAGAATATTATCAACTAGATATGGTGTAGGTGCAGTTGAGTTAATTAGAGAAGGTAAATTTGGAGAAATGGTTTGCTTAAAGGCTGATAAGCTTTCAAGTGATAGTTTAGAAAATGTAATAGGACAAAAATCAAAATTAGTTAATCCAGAAGGTGAATTAGTAGAAATTGCTAAGAAAATTGGAATTTCTTTTGCTGACTAAAGTGGTTAAAAATGGGCTAGCTTAATGCTAGTCCTTGTTTTCATATTTTTTTGAGTAATAATGTATAAAAAAAATAACTTTAAACATATGTTTAAAAGACTTCAAAATTTTCTGACAATATGTTATACTTTAATTAGATAAATACATGATAGAAAGCTGGAGGGTATTATGAAAGAAATAAAAAGATACTTAGAATCAAGAATAGGGACTTATGGATTTTTCTTTGAAGATTTGAAGAGTGGTTTTATTTATGGTTATAATGAAAACGTTAAAATGATTTCAGCAGGATGTATGAAATTACCTATAGCTGTATCCTTAATAAAATCTGTTGAATCAGGAAATTTAGATTTTATGGATAAGATCAGGATAGATGGAAAAGATAAGGTTTTTGGTACAGGAATAATCCATGAGTTTAGCGAAAGAGAATATACAGTGTTTGAATTGTTAGTAGCAATGCTTATTCAAAGTGATAATACAGCAGCTAATAAAATTATCGATTTAGTAGGAATGGATAATATAAATAACAATATAAAGGAAATGGGATTAAAAAATACTGTATTAAATAGAAAGACTACAGACGAAAGAAAACCAAAAAATGAAGTCGAGAATATCACATCAGCACATGATTTATCAATGGTATGGAGACATTTATATAAGTCAACGTATTTAAGCGAAGAAAATAGTCAGATGTTAATAGATATTTTAAGAAGACAGCAAATAAAAAATAAGTTAGCCCTTTATATTTCAGATGATTTAAAATATGAAATATCAAGTAAGACGGGTGATAAGAATGGAGTAGAAAACGATACTGCATTAATAAATTTACCTAAGGGTACATTTACATTTACAGTATTATCTATGGAAGTGCCTAATAGTGTTTATGGCACAGTAACCCTTGCTAAATGTGGGAAAATGATGATGGATAATATATTAAATAACTGGCATTAAAAGTAGAGAGTACGGTGATAGCGTACTCTTTATTTTTATGGAAATATATTCTATTGACATCTTTTATAGTAAGTGTTATTATAGCTAAAAATAGATAAACCTTTAAGTCGATCCAGCGAGATTGACAAGGAAGTAATATTAAGACCATACATATGATTATTATGTCTTCCTTTAGCTTAGGAAGACTTTTTTTATAGCTAAAATGGGAAAATATATACTTTCGCCTTTAAATTTAACACAGTGAGGTTAATAAGGAGTGATTAAAATGATAAACAAACATTTAATAGACCCAATGGATTTTACAAAAGAAGAATTAGACGAAATTTTTAATTTAGCACATCAAATTATTTCAAATCCAAAAAAGTTTGCACATATCTGTGATGGAAAAATATTAGCAACATTATTTTATGAGCCAAGTACGAGAACAAGATTTAGCTTTGAAGCAGCAATGATGAAATTAGGTGGAAATATTCTAGGATTTTCAGAACCAAATTCAAGTTCAGCATCAAAGGGAGAAACATTAGCTGATACAATAAAAATGGTTTCAATATATGCAGATATAATTGCTATGAGACATCCAAAAGAAGGTTCAGCTAGAGTTGCAAGTATGTTTTCAAGTGTACCAGTTATTAATGCAGGAGATGGAGGGCATCAACATCCAACACAAACCCTTACAGATCTTTTAACTATAAAAACTCTTAAAAAAGGACTAGTAGGACATACTATAGGAATTTGCGGAGATTTAAAAAATGGAAGAACTGTACACTCATTAATAAAGGCAATGTCAAGATATGAAGGAAGTAAATTCATTTTAATATCTCCAAAAGAATTGTCAATACCAGAATATATAAGAGAAGAAATATTAAAGAAAAATAACATAGAGTTTAGAGAAGTTGAAAGGCTTGAAGATGTAATATCGGAGCTTGATATACTTTATATGACTAGAATACAAAAAGAAAGATTCTTTAATGAAGAAGAATACTTAAGATTAAAGGATAGCTACATATTAGATAAAGAAAAAATGGACTTAGCAAAAAGTGATATGATAGTAATGCATCCACTACCAAGAGTAAATGAAATTTCTATGGAAGTAGATAGTGATGAAAGAGCAGCATACTTTAAACAAGCGGAATATGGAATGTATGCAAGAATGGCTTTAATAGTTAAACTTTTGGGGGTAATGTAAATGCTACAAATAACAAAAATAAATAATGGATTAGTTATAGATCATATTAAACCTGGGATGGGAATTAAAATATTTAATTATTTAGAGTTAGATAAGGTAGGTAATCAAGTAGCTTTAATAATTAATGCTGATAGCAAGGCTCAAGGGAAAAAAGATATTATAAAAATAGAAAAGATAGCAAGTATAGATTATACAGTTTTAGGTTTATTATCACCTAACTTAACAATTAATGAAGTTAGAGATGAAGAAATAACTAAAAAGTTAAAACCAGAATTACCTAGTAATGTTACAGATATTATAAAGTGTAGTAATGTTAGATGTATAACTGCAGATGAAGATTATGTTCCTCATTTATTTAAGATAGTAGATGCAGAAAAAGGAACTTATAGATGTGAATATTGTGATCACATAATGATGCTTTCAGAAATGTAATAAAGGTAAAGGGTGGAATTTAGATGAATTTATTAATTAAAAATGCTAAGATAGTAGATTGTACTCAAGAGTTTATTGGAGATTTATATATAGAAAATGGAAAGATAAAAGAAATAGGGTTAGAGCTTAATATAGAAAATGTAGAAATATTAGATGCAAAAGGACTAACTTTAATGCCTGCATTTATAGATACTCATGCACATTTTAGAGAACCAGGATTAACATATAAAGAAGATTTAGAAACTGGATCAAAAGCTGCTTTAAGAGGAGGATATACAGGGGTTTGCTTAATGGCAAACACAGCTCCAATATGTTCTAACAAAGAAGTTTTAGATATGGTTAGAAGTAGAGAAAAAGAGCTTAATTTAATAGATTTACATCAATGTGTATCAATTACAAAGGGCTTTGAAGGAAGAGATATAGAGCACTTAGACTTATTAAAGAATGATGAAAAGATAAAAGCTATATCAGATGATGGTGTAGGAGTTATGGATTCAGGAGTAATGTATAAGGCTATGCTTAAAGCTAAGGAAAATGGATGGGTAATTATGTCTCATGCAGAAGATCATAAATTCTCTAAAATTGATATGAGAATAGCTGAAAATATGATGACTTTAAGAGATATTTACTTAGCTAAAGAAACTGGAGCTAGATTACATATGGCTCATGTAAGTACAAAAGAAGCTATTTCTTATATTAAAGAAGCTAGAGAAGACTTTGATAATATAACTTGTGAGGTAACTCCACATCATATTTTCTTAACAAATGATGTAAGTAATTATAGAGTAAATCCTCCAATTAGAGAAAGAGAAGATGTAGATACAATTCTAAAAGCTATAAAAAATGGAATAGTGGATTGTATTGGAACAGATCATGCACCTCATACAAGTGAAGATAAGGAAAAGGGTTCACCAGGTATGGTAGGGTTAGAAACAGCATTCCCTATATGTTATACAACATTAGTCAAAGGAAATGTAATTACTTTAAATAAGTTAAGTGAAATAATGTCTAAAAATCCAGCTGTAATACTTGGAATGAACAAAGGTAAAGTAAGCATAGGTGTTGATGGAGATTTAGTTTTAGTAGATTTAGATAAAAAAATAGTTGTTAATTCTGAAGAATTCCATTCAAAGGGAAAAAATACTCCTTTTGAAGGTATGGAGTTCTATGGTGAAGTTAAAATGACTATAAAAGCCGGAAAAGTTTTATATAAAAAATAGGGGGAATTAAAATGAAAAGTAATATTATGGATAAATTATATAATAGAGTTGAGGAAAGAGGAGTAGTATGTGTTGGTTTAGATACAGCACTTGATTACATACCAAAACACCTTTTTGAAGGAAGAACAGAAACAGAAGCAATAGTTGAGTACAACAAGCAAATAATTGATGCAACTATAGATGTATCATCATGCTTCAAAGTTCAAATAGCTTATTACGAAGCTTTAGGATTAAAAGGTATGATAGCATATAAGGAAACTTTAGATTACTTAAGAGAAAAGGATGCTGTAATTATAGCGGATATAAAAAGAGGAGATATAGCAGCAACTGCTACTCAATATGCAAAGGCTCACTTTGAAGGGGATTTTGAAGCTGACTTTATTACATTAAGCCCATACATGGGAATGGATAGTATTGAGCCATATATGCCATATATGGAAAAAGGAAATAAGGGAGTGTTCTCACTTGTAAGAACTTCTAATCCAGGTGCAGAGCATATTGAAATGTTAGATACAGTTGATGGTAGAAAAGTATATACAGTTGTTGGAGATAACTTAACTGAAATGGGTAAAGAAATAGTTGGTGATTGTGGTTATTCAGCTATAGGTGGAGTTATAGGTTGTACACATGTAGAAGAAGGAAAAGAAATAAGAAGTAGATTTAAAAACATGTTCTTCTTAATACCTGGGTATGGAGCTCAAGGGGGAAAAGCTGAAGATGTAGCATTATACTTAAACAATGGTAATGGTGGAGTAGTTAACTCATCAAGAGCAATCTTATTAGCATATAAAAAGCAAGAAGGCAGAGAAATGGAATTTGCATTATGTGCAAGAGAAGAGGCTATAAGAATGAGAGATGAAATAATAGCAGCTGTAGAAGCTCTATAGGGGGAATTGAGAATGAATTATACTAAAGCTAGAGTAATTTCAAATGAAAAAATTGCAGACGGAATATTTAAAATGGTAGTAGAAGATAAAAATAAGGTAAATGCAGGTCAGTTTTATATGCTTAAATTAGATGGTGCTACTTTATTACCTAGACCAATAAGTATTTGTAGAAAAGGAATAGATGTTATAACATTTGTTTATGCAGTAGTGGGAAATGGTACAAAAGAATATGCTAAGCTTTCAGAGGGTGACAATATTAATATTACAGGACCTCTAGGAAATGGATTTAATTTAGAAGAAGACTTAGGTAAAGTGGCTTTAGTTTCAGGGGGAATAGGAACAGCTCCAATGGTAGAGCTTGCAAAAAGATTAAGAGCTAAGAATAAAGACATAAAAATGGATCTTTATGCTGGGTTTAGAGATGATGTATATCTAATAGATGAGCTTAAGGATTACGTAAGTGAAGCACATGTAAGTACTAATACAGGTAAGCATGGACATAAAGGCTTTGTAACAGATTTATTAAAGGTTGAGGAATATGATACAGTATTATGCTGCGGACCAGAAATAATGATGAAAAAAGTAGTGGAAATGTGCAAAGAAAAAGATGTTAAAGTATATGTTTCAATGGAAAAGCATATGGCTTGTGGAGTAGGAGCATGTTTAGTATGTACATGTAAAACAAAAGATGGACATAAGAGAACATGTAAAGAAGGTCCAGTATTCGATGGAAACTATGTAGAACTATAATAGGTATAAAGGGGAGACATAAAAATGTTAAAAGTTAATATAAATGGTATAGATTTTAAAAATCCTATAATAGCAGCATCAGGAACTTTCGGATTTGGAGCTGAATATAATAATTTTTATGATGTAGGAATGTTAGGAGGAATATCTTCAAAAGGGCTTACTTTAAATCCTAAAGAAGGAAATGAAGGAATTAGAGTTTATGAAACTCCATCAGGAATGATGAATTCAGTAGGACTTCAAAATCCGGGAATAGATAAGTTTATTTCAGAAGAGCTTCCAAGAATGAAGGAATTAGGAACTAACATTATAGCAAATGTTGGTGGAGGATGCTTTGAAGATTACGAAATAGCTATTGAAAAGCTAAGAGGAACTGATATAGATATGATTGAATTAAATATATCATGTCCTAATGTAAAATCAGGTGGAATGGCATTTGGAATAAAATCAGAAGTAGCATTTGATGTAGTTTCAAAAATTAAAAAGTTAGTTGATAAGCCACTTACGGTAAAGCTTTCACCTAATGCAGAAGATATCGTTGATATGGCAATAAAATGCCAAGAGGCAGGAGCAGATTCTATTTCATTAATAAACACATTAAAGGGATTAGCAATAGACCCTTATAAGAGAAAGCCAGTATTTAATAATGTTTATGCAGGAGTATCAGGGCCAGCTGTTAAACCTATAGCCTTAAGAATGGTTCATGAGGTATCAAAGGCTGTAGATATACCTGTAATAGGTTTAGGCGGTATAGCAAGCGGATTAGACGCTATAGAATTTATGATGGCTGGAGCTTCAGCAGTTCAAATAGGAACAATAAACTTTGTAAATCCTATGGCTGGAAAAGAAATTATTGAAGAAATGGAGCAATTCTGTATATCACAAGGTATAAAAGATATAAATGAAATTGTAGGTTGTGTAAGATAATATAGTTGCTTAAAATACTCGATATGAAAATATCGAGTATTTTATTTTAATTATCAGATAAATAATGAAAAAAACTTTATATATTAATATATATAATGTAAAATGTAATTATAGGAGAATATTTTATCTATTCAATACATAAATCCTTGAATTTATTAATAGGAGGTTGTGAATGAGAAAAAAAGGAACATTAATTTTTGCATTAATTACTGTTATATTATTGATTGGTATAGTGGTAGTAGTGTTATCAATGGGATTTAATGAGTCTAAGGAAATAAAAGCATCCAAGGAGTTTTTAACTCTATTACAAGATGATGGGGCTATAGATAGTAAGATAAATATAAATAACGTTGAATATGGACAAATGGCAAAAGCAAGCAATTTAAATTCAAAAATTAAGTTTACTACGATAACAGAAAATTATGGTTTAGATTTAGATGAAAAATATAATGTAATTGGATTTTCAAAAAAGTCACAGGAAACTAATAATTTAGATAATCCAATATCTGAAGAAAAAGCTAGAGCTTTAGCAGAAGATTATGTAGGTCTTATTACTCAAGAAGAAGTAAAATTTAAGGAAGTTAGAAAGCTAGAAGGGGAAAATGAAAGTGCTTATACTGTTATTTTTTATAAGTGCAACAATGGACATCCTTATTATGAACATGAAATAATAACAAAAATAAATAAATACACAGGATTTTTAGAAGGGTATTCAAATTACCCATTAGATGATATTGAATATATAACTAATATTAATACTACAGAAGAAGAAGCTAAGATAATAGCAGAAGAGCATTTATTAAAACTTAAAATAGCGGGTGAAATAAAGGAAAAGCCATTATTAGCATATGTTAAGATTAATGATAAAGAAATGGAACTTGCATATATTTTTATTGTTGATTCAAGTAACGCTAACAATGAAGAAGATAAATATAAGATATTTGTTGGCTCTAGTGATGGAAAGATATTAAGTGTAGGAATAAAAAGCTTAGAAGCAGCTTCGATAAACTAAATAAAAAAAGTCATATCACTTATGTGATATGACTTTTTTTATTTATATTATTTCCATTCCTCAACTTCATTACCTAGTTCAGGTATTGATGAAGCTTTAAAGACAGGATCTTTAATTCCAGCTTTCTTTTGATCGTTGTAGTCTTTTAGAGCCTTAAATGCAATCTTAGCAAGTAATACTATAGCAATTAAGTTTATAACAGCCATAAGACCCATAAATACATCTGCAAGGTTCCATACAATATCCATGCTTACTAATGAACCAAAGAATACCATAGCACCAACAGCTATTCTGTATATTTGAACATAAATCTTTTTATCTGTAATAAATGATATATTAGATTCACCATAGTAGTAGTTTCCTACAATTGAACTAAATGCAAATAGTAATATACATATTGAGATAAAGATTCCACCCCAAGAACCAACTTGAGAAGTTAAAGCCATTTGTGTAAGTTGAATTCCTTTAACTGATCCATCTAGAGGAACTCCAGATAAAAGAATTATAAATGCTGTGCAGCTACAAATAATAATAGTATCTGTAAATACACCTAAAGTTTGAATTAAACCTTGTTTAACAGGGTGAGATACTGTTGCAGTTGCGGCAGCATTAGGAGCTGAACCCATACCAGCTTCATTTGAGAATAAACCTCTTTTAATACCTTGCATTAAAGCTGCACCGATACCACCACCAACAAATTGTTCCATACCAAATGCATTTTCAAAGATTAATTTAAATACTGAAGGTAATTGACCAGCATTCTTAAATACTATAAATAATGCAACAGCAATATATGCAATAGCCATTATAGGAACTAGTATTCCGGATACCTTAGCAACTCTGTTAACTCCACCAAAAATTACGATTAAAGTTAAAGCAGTTATTATTATACCCATTAAACCTCTATCAATTCCAAATGAATCATTTAATGCAAGTGAAATAGTATTAGATTGAACTGAGTTAAATACAAGCCCGAAAGTTATTGTAATAAGAACTGCAAATGAAATACCCATCCACTTTTTCTTAAGACCTCTTTCCATATAGTAAGCAGGTCCACCTTTAAATGAATCACCATCTTTTACTTTGTAAATTTGAGCAAGTGTTGATTCGATAAAGCTTGAAGCTGAACCTATAAGAGCTATAAGCCACATCCAGAATATTGCACCAGGTCCACCAATTGCAAGAGCAGTAGCTATACCTGAAAGGTTACCTGTACCAACTCTTGAAGCTGTGCTTATACAAAATGCTTGGAATGATGAAACTGAATTTTTATCTTCTTTAGAAGTACCATCACCTAGTAATCTAAACATTTCCTTAATATTTGTAAATTGGACGAATTTAGTTTTAAAAGTAAAGTAAAGTCCGATAACTATTAACATAGCAATTAATATGTAAGTCCATAGAAAATCATTAATGTTTAAAATAATATTGTTTAAAATATCCATTTATATTCCTCCTTAAATTTAAAAAGTATTATTGCCTATTTTCATTAATTACATTTTATAATACAAAAAAACAAAATGCAAGAAAAAAAGATAAAAAATTCATTAATCTTTCTAAAAAAGCTAAATATTATGATATAACAATTATAAATGAAATATAAACTGACAACTTATTCAAAAGAATAATTAAACATAGAGTTATTTCTATAAAAAAAACTAATTAGCATTAATGCTAATTAGTTTTTTTATTATCTGTATAAATAATAAGCAATTCCTCTTAATCCTAATGGATTACTATTAAAAAAATTGGAGTTATTATTATTGTTTCCACCAGTTCCTGGAGTTGTATTGTCATCTCCTGTACC
>NZ_JBOFYU010000085.1:0-19626 GCF_051654825.1 Clostridium sp. | reverse complement strand
TTTAGCTTTTCCTTTAATGAAGGAATGGGAAAAAAGATATTTTTATCATTTATTTATAGTGTTGTAGCCTTTATTATAGCTGGAATAATATCTAAGATAACCTTATTTAAGGTTAAGGGAGAAAAAAATAAAATATTACACTTTGCTAATATATTTTCTAATTGTGGCTTTATAGGATTTCCAATAATAAATAGTATATATGGGGCAGAGGGGGTAATATATACTTCAATTTTTAATATGGTATTTTCTATAGTTTTATGGACATATGGAGTTATGTTGTTTTCAGATTCATTTTCTAAAAAAGATATAAAACAGGTATTACTTAACCCTGGGGTTGTAGCTGTATATATAGGAGTTCCTATGATTTTATTTAATATTCAATTACCAAAGGCTATTTTTGATGCAACTAAAATAGTAGGAGATATGACAGCACCTTTATCAATGCTAATAGTAGGAAATATATTATCAAAGGTTAAGATAAAAGATATTTTTAATTCTTGGACTATATATTATGGTGCTTTTATAAAAATGATACTAATACCACTTGGAATGTACTTATTTTCTATATTAATTAAAGATACATCTACAGCTATAAATACTATTATTCTTTTAGAGGCTATGCCGGCTGCTGCTATGACATCTATATTTGCAGCAGATTTCAATAAAGATAAGGAATATGCTGCAATTATAATTTTTATAACAACATTAATATCTATAATAACAATACCGGTAATTTCTATGTTGCTTAATTAAATATATATTAATTATTTAGGTGATATTAAGCGGAAAATAAAGATAATTAAGTTATATTTTAAGACAATTATTTCATATTTTAAGGAACTGTTAATATTTTAGGTCATATATTGTAGTATAGGAAGAAAAATAAGATACAAAGGAGTAAAAGTATATGCTTAGTTTTAAGAATATTACTTCAACTAATGGATTTGATTTTAAAGATTTAAATAATGCAAGGCAAAATAACTATGCATGGGCAATGGGAGAATTAGGTGATTATATTTATGTTGGAACTGGAAGAAATGTTCCATTATCAATAATACAAGGTATTGCACCAGGAGTAAATCCACCATCACTTTTAGAGCCATTACCACAAGATAATAATCCGGAGATTTGGAGATATAAAAAAGATGGTAGCTTACCTTGGAAAAGAGTGTTTAAAGCACCAGATAGCTTAGGGATTAGCGGATTTAGATTTATGATTTCTTATAATCCTAATGGTGGAGCAGATGCACTATATGTGGCTTCTTATGGATCAGATGTAGTTGTTTACAAAACAACTAATGGTATAGATTGGTTTTTAATGCCAACAAAAGGTTTATCAGGAACTTCATCTAGAGCAATGGTTGTAATTAAAGATAGATTATATATGGCAACAGTTAATGAAGCAACCTTAGATCAAACACCATATTTATTTAAAAGTAAAGATCCAGAGTTTTATCCTTGGGAAAATGTAATAGATACAACTAATCCTTTATATGACCCAAATAAAAATCCTAAGGGAGCTATTAGTAATATGGCTATATTTAACAATAAGTTATATGTAGCTACAAGTGCTAGTGATGGTTGTCAAGTATGGAGAAGCAATGGAGAGATTCCCAAATTAAATGAGTGGACATTAATAGTTGATAAAGGATTTGGAGACTCTGCAAATAAATATACACTTAGTATAGGAACATTTAAAAATCATTTATATGTAAGTGCAACAAAGAGTTTACCTTTAGCTTGGGCAATACCAATGGGCTGCGATATTATTAGAATTGATAAAAGAGATATGTGGCAACTAGTTGTAGGTGGACCAGCATTAATTCCTTCACAACCAACTAATGGTGTAAGAGGAAGAAGTATTTCAGGATATGCACAAGGCTTTAGTAATCCATTTAATGTTTATGCATGGCAAATTAAAGAATATAATGGTAAGTTATTAATTACTACCTTTGATGATTCCAGCAATATGGAAGTTATTCTTCAATTATTATTAGGAAATAAGGCTTATATAGAAAGTAAAATTGGAGTGCTAGAAACTAAAATTATTATAGCTGCTTATGAAGGGGTTATTAGAATTTTAGAGAAGATAAAATATCCATATGGATTTGATTTATATGAATCAGAAGATGGAGTTCACTTTAGACCAGTATTTAAAAATGGTTTAAATAATCCATTTAACTATGGAGGAAGAATATTATTTACAGATAGTATGAATAAGCTTTATTTAGGTACAGCCAATCCGTTTGAGGGTTGTGAAGTTTGGAGAGTAAGAGAGGAATGTGGTTGCAACAATTATTATGACATTTCTGCATATGATAAGATGTTCAATGATGTAAGAAAAGAACTAGAAGGACATTATGAAGTATTAGGCAAAAATATGGATAAAATTATCCCATTATTACAAGGATAGTTTCACTATAAGTCAATGTAATAACTAATATATTATATTAAAGGAGATTGAATAATTTCAATCTCCTTTTTACATTAATTAGACTCTCAATATTTAATATTAGTCATAGTATATAATAGCTAAAATTTTAATAAATAAAGGATGTGATAAGAAAATGGAATCTAAAGATTTATTTTCAATAGATAAAGAAGAAGCAAAAAAGTATCTAAATAGTAATAAGGTTTTAGCACAAAAATATTTTGATGCAATGCTTAATGATTTTACTAATAAAAATTATGAAGAAGCAGCAAAAAATGCAAGGAATTATGCTTATGAAGCATCAGAAAGACATTTAGGAATTTATGCTTCTAGACAAATAGAAAACATTCTTCAAGTATGCGCTAAAAACTTACCTGATATTGAAGTTTATGATAGGATATTTACTCCATCTTCTAAAAGGAAGGTACTACATGTTATTAGTGAAGGCTATTATACTGGTGGGCATACAAAAATAATAGAAAAGTGGATTAAAAATGACCCTGATTCTGTACATTCTTTAGTAATAAATTGGCCTATAGGTTCAACACCTAATTGGCTTTTAGATAAGGTTGAGTATGTAACACTAGAAAATTTTTCAAGACTTGAGACAGAAAAAGCAATGGCTCTTAGGAAAATAGCATATCAGTGGGCAGATGTAGTAATTTTACATGTTCATATGTTTGATCCAATACCTGTAATGGCATTTGGAATAGATGGTGGGCCACCAGTAGTTTATATGAATCATGGAGACCATGTTTTTTGGCTAGGTTCTAGTATTGCTGACTTGGTTTTAGATATGAGACCAAGTGGACAAGCGATTACATTAAAAAGAAGGGGAGCAAAAAAATCATATATTTTTCCTATTCCATTAGAAAAAAAGAATGATTTTAATCGTGATGAAGTAAGAAAGAAATACGGTTTAGATAAGGATACTACCGTTATTTTAACAATGTCTAATGGATATAAGTATAGGAGCTTTAATGATAATAAGTTTGAATATATGTTAAAGGAAATAGTTGAGAAACTTAAAAATGTAGTAGTTTATGTTGTAGGTCCAAGGAAGATAGGAATATGGGAGGAGGTAAGTAATTTAACAGGTGGTAAAATAAGAGTAATGGGAGTTCAGCCTTATCCCCATGAGTTTTACCAAATTGCAGATATTTATATGAATTCCTTTATGATAGGAGGTATGACCTCAGTTTTAGATGCTGCGCTTTATGGAATACCTATAATAAAATATAATTCAATAAACTTCCCAACCATAAGGGATTTTGGTGAATATTTAGATAAGTGTAATTATGATTCTTTAGAAGAAATAATAGAAGAAATAAGAAAGTATTCAATTATAAAAGATTATAATTTAGAAAAAACAAAGAGTATTAAGGAAGAGGTTTCTAAAAGGCATATAGAAAATACTAATAAGTATATTAATGAAATATATAATAAAGTAAGTATTCATAAGGTAAATAAGGCAATAAATATAGATAATACTATTGAAGATGAAGATTTATTTTGGGCAATTATAAGAAGAATATAACTTAGAAATAAAAGCATTAATTACAAAATTATTAATGCTTTTTATTTACTTTTATTAACATTATTATCAAGAAATAATGACAAATAATTAAAAAAAGGTTATAATTGTTTAACAAGGAATAAATTTACATGGAAAAAAGACCGTGAAAAATTAAATTTTTGTTTAAAATTGAAAAAGGTTTGGGTAAGAAAAAAGGGAAGCAATTTGTAGAGGGTATTATAATGAATATTAAAGTGGACTCAATTATATTCACAATAGAATATAAAACTGATATAAATATTGATGTGGATGAAATAAAAAATATTAGAAGAGAAATACGCGAAGAACTTAAAAATAATAATGAATTAACAAATGAGGAA
This sequence comes from Clostridium sp., assembly GCF_051654825.1. GTDB lineage: Bacteria > Bacillota > Clostridia > Clostridiales > Clostridiaceae > Clostridium. Next base: position 15,299 of record NZ_JBOFYU010000085.1, on the reverse strand, counting down.
AAATTAAAACTTCACCATATAATGAGCGTTGCTTATTATAGAGAAAATAATCCAAAAGAGGCTATAAAAAGTGCCTTAAAAACGGCTGAGTATGCAAAGCTTATAAAAAATAATTATTTTCTTGGGAGAGCATATATTTGGGTTGCGATAAATAATTTGATTTTAAGGGATAATGTGAGGTTTAAAAGATTTTATAATATGGCTGAACATATACTAATTAGTATGGATAAGTATGAAGATGTAGCATTATTTAATTCAAGAGTTGCTGTAATGATTTTTAGAAATAATTATCCTAAGGAAGCTCTTAGATTATGTGTGGAGAAGACATTAGACTATTTATATCATTTTGAAACAGCATTATCAGCTCAGATATATATGTCTATAGCGTCTATTTATTCTATTGGGTTAAATGACTTTGAATTAGCTATAGATATTTATGGAAAAGCTTTAGAACTTGCTAGAAAATATAATATTGAAGATATAGAAGGATTAACTCTGTATTATATAGGGGTAGGATACTTTGAATTAAGTATGAATTTAAAAGCTATAAATACTTTTAGAGGAATATTAAATGAAGAAAGATTTAAAAAAAATTATCCTTTAATGGCAATTGTTGCATTAGATTTAATATCAGTTCATCTTGATAATAATATTGAATTAGACAAGGTGGAAGATATTATAGATAGTTGTGAAGAATATGTAAATGAGTTAGATTATATAAAAAAAGAGCAGTATGGAACACAACTTAATTTATTAAGGGTGAAACATATTATTCTAACTGATGAAGGAAGATCAAGTGATGCATTAGTATTATTAAAAAATGCAGAAAAAATTTATAAAAAATATGGATTTGGATATATATTTAGTCATTCAGATTACTATATAGCTCAGCTTTATGGAACAGTTTATTTTAAGCTTAAAAACTACAAAGAAGCTATAAAATATTATGAATATGCCTTAGAGACTACTGAAAAATATGAGGCTAGATATGCTATAGAAGCATGTAGAGAATTGTCTCTTATTTATGAAGCTATGGAGAATTATAAATCTGCTTTTTATTATATGAATAAGGCAAACAATACTTTAGCAGAAATAGAGCATACAGATTTAATAAAGAAATATATCGTAACTCAGAATAATTATGAAAAGTTAAGAGATCAAGAAAAAGAAAGAAATGATTTTTTTGCAACATTATCTCATGAGCTTAAAACACCAATTAACATAATATATTCTTCAATTCAGCTTATGAACTTGTTTAAGGATAAAAGTGATAAGGATTTTAAGGAGTATTATTTAAAGCATGAAAAAAGTGTAAAGCAAAATTGCTTAAGAATGCTTAAGCTTGTTCATAATATTATAGATATGACGAAATTAGATTCAGGAGCACTAAAACCTAATTTTGTTAATCATGATATAATTTCACTTGTAGAAGAAATAACAATGTCAGTTTTATCAAGCGTTGAAATCAAAGGAATAAATATTATATTTGATACTGATATTGAGGAGAAACTTATTAAATGTGATCCTTATATGATAGAAAGAATAATGTTGAATTTACTGTCCAATGCTATAAAATTTAGTCAAGATAATAGTGAGATATTTGTAATTATTTCAAAAGAAAATGATTTTATATCTATAAAGGTAAAGGATACAGGTATAGGAATACCAGAGGGGATGCAAAAGAAGATTTTTGAAAAGTTTGAGCAAATAGACAAGTCTTTAAATAGAAAAACAGAGGGAAGTGGAATAGGACTATCATTAGTCAGCTCACTAGTTGATATACATGATGGATTTATTGAACTTGATTCTATAGAAGGTAAAGGAAGTGAATTTAAAATATTACTTCCAGACAAGTTAATAAGTAATATATTAGATGATTTAGATATAGAGAAGTACGATGTATGTCAAGAAAGAATATTTACAGAACTATCAGATATATATGGTTTAGTATAAGTAAATAATCGTACAAATTGAAATAATATTACTCTTTATTTATTAAGTAAAAACTCTAAGAGATAAGAATTCTCTTAGAGTTTTTTTTATACAAGTTTTATAAGATGGAGCTTATATTTAATAATATTGAATATAAAGTTAAAAACAAATTAATAATAAAAGTATTAGTTTACATTAAGGGGAGAGTGCTTATGAGCGAAAGATTTATTATTCCAATTAAGCTAGGAAGTTATGAGGAAATATTTAATGAAATTGATTATAGAGAAATAGAAAAAAGAAGTGTAAGTGATTCTGTTGATTCGTTTATTAAGAATACATATGTAGAAATACCAAAGGATGATTTTAATGTAATATTAAAAATATATCTTCCATTAGAAATTAAAAGTGAGGCTTTAGAAATAAAAACAATAAAAGGAATACATAATTACTATAAATCCTTTGATAGTTATGAAGAAATAGTTATGGGAATAGGGATAAAAAGAATAATTTATTATTTTGCTTTAGCAATAATCTTATTAAGTCTTTATTATTGTGTGACCAAGTATATAGAAATATCATTGATAGGAGAATTTTTAAGTGCTGGAGGAACCGTGGTATTATGGCAAGCCATGACATTGTTATTGATAGAAAGAAAAAACTTTAAGGTAAAGGGTTTATTAAATGAAAAATTAAGCAATATAGAAATTTTCTTTGCGTATAAATAAAAGATATAGGAACTAGTAATAATATATTAGTTATCCTATATCTATAATAGTTTATTTAATTTTAAAGGGTAAATTAATTCCAATTAGTTTGTGAACTAAAAATAAAGCATTTAAACAAATCAAGCATATTAGAGTTACTAAGAGATAACATTTCAGGATGCCATTGTACTCCTACAACAAATTTTTTATTTTTCATTTCTATTCCTTCAATAACTCCATCAGGAGCAAGAGCAGAAATCATAAATTCTGTAGATATTTTTTTTACACATTGATGATGAGCACTATTTACAAAGCATCTATTTCCTAAAGTATTAGACAATATACTTTGGGGAATTAGCTTTATAGAATGACTAGTTTGTGTAAGGTGTGAGTTTTGCTTATGCTGTATATAATTAGAGTTAGCATAGGATATATCTTGGTATAAAGAGCCACCAGTAGATATATTAAGAACTTGCATCCCTCTACATATTGCAAATATAGGCTTATTTAATTCAAGGGCTTTATTTATTAATTTTATTTGAAATGAATCAACTATTTCTACAGATGATTCTAAAAGTGGTTTTGGAGATTCTTTGTAAAATATTGGATTAACATCATCTCCACCTGGAACTAAAAGACCATCGCATAGACCTAATTGAGAATCTATAGTTTCAGAATCATTTATTACTGGCAAATAAATTGGAATTCCGCCTGCTTTAAAAATACACTGTGAATAGGTATTATTATTAAAGTCATAAGGTGCACCAACTAAAATTGGTTTGCTTTCATAAAATAATCCTCCTGCTATACCGATAATAGGTTTTCTCAAAGTAACACCTCCCTATTTAGAGTATATAATAATTTATGCAATAGGCTTATAAAGGGTACGTATAGACATTGTCATAAAAGCAAATTTTAGACAAAAAATTTATTTGTGAATTTTAGATGAAAATAAAATAATATATATACTATATTGCTGAAAATTAGTTATAATGTATATGTAAAGATTTACTTACTTAAATTTACTTTGTAATATTTTGTAATAATAGTATAGGATAGGAGTGTTATGATGATAAGATGGGGAATTATTGGGCTAGGAAATATCGCAGTACGATTTGCAAAAAGTTTAGAAAAAAGTCATGATGGATACTTATATGGGGTAGCATCTAGGGTATTAGAAAAATCAAAGAGTTTTTCAGAAGAATACAACTGTAAAAAGTTTTATGATAGTTATGATGAATTATTAAATGATGAAAATATAGATGTAGTCTACATAGCATTACCACATGGGTTACATAAAGAATGGTCTATAAAAGCTTTAAATAAAAAAAAGGCAGTATTATGTGAAAAGCCTGTTACGTTAAATAAAGATGAAATGATAGAAGTAAAAAAAGTAGCTATTGAAAATAAGACATTTTTTATGGAAGCAATGAAAACAAGATTCCTACCTGCAATAGAAGAACTTAAGGCTAGTTTAAATAATAATATTATTGGAGAAATTAAAAGTATTGAAGCTAATTTCTGTGATAAAGCAGATGTAAAGGAAACAAGCTACTTATTTGATAAAACTATGGGAGGAGCTATATTAGATGTAGGGATTTATCCATTATCATTTGTCATGGATATCCATCCTATAGAAATTAAAGAAGTTAAAACTAAAAAAACATTAAATGAAGAGGGAATTGATACAGCCTTTGTTTCTAATATTATTTTTAAAGATGGTGTACAAGCTACAATAGAAGGTTCATTTACTTATACAAAGGAAAGAAAGGCTATTATTAAAGGTACATTAGGCCAAATAGAAGTGCCAATGTGTAATAGACCTAACAACTTTATTATAAAAGTAAATGGAAATGAAACCAATATAGAAAAGCCTTATAAAGAAGATGATTTCTATTCACAAATACAAGAAGTAAATAGATGCTTAAAGGAAGAACTTTTAGAAAGTCCTAAAATGACATTAGATGAATCTATAAGAGTAATGAACATTTTAGATACAATAAGAAAATAATATAAATGAAACACCTAATGAGAAATTAATCTTATTAGGTGTTTTTAATTTTATTTTAAACTTGAAATAATTTACTAAATACATAGAAAATTAATTTTTAAGTTTGTAGCCTACTTTATAAATAGTCTTTAAATAGTCCTTTAATTGTAGTTTTTCTCGAATTTGCTTTACATGCATGTCGATAGTTCTAGTTTCACCATAAAATTCATAGCCCCAAATTTTGTTTAAAAGGTTTTCACGACTAAGAACAGTATTTTTGTTTTCAATAAATTCCATAAATAAACTATATTCTTTAGCGGTTAATTGAACTTCTATATTGTTATTCTTAACTAATCTTTGAAGAGGATAAATTTCAAGGTGATAATAAGTAATAATATTTTCTTGAGATTTATTATTAAATGAGTTTTTTCTAAGGGCTACATCAATACGAGCTAAAAGCTCTAGTGGTTCAAAGGGTTTGGTAATATAGTCATCAGCCCCAAGTCTTAAACCAAGTATCTTATCTTGGAGAGAAGATTTAGCAGTTAAAAATATTACAGGCATTTGTTTATCTAGAATTTTAGGTAATAATTCAATTCCATTTATTTTAGGAATCATTATATCTAACAGGATTAAATCAAAATAATTATCTTGTATTAAAGTTAGTGCGTCTTCACCATTATCAGTACCTGTAGAAGTATGATTGTCCATTTGAAGTGTTAATGAAATTAAATCTCTTATAGATTTTTCATCTTCTACAATAAGTATATTAGCCATAATTCCTCCTAAGTTAATTTCATTCAATTACTTATTATATCCTAATAATACAATATAATGCATTAAATTAATAAAATTTACAACTCTTTTACAAAAAAGAACAAAATACGCTTAGATTTTTAGATACAATAATAAGTAAGAGAATATGTTTAGTATTTTAAAGTTAAAGGAATGAAATAAAATGACTAATAAAGAATATGTAAAAAGAAAGATACAAAGAAGACGTATAAGAAAAAGAAAGATACTTATGGCAAGGCTTATATTATTAGTAGTATGTGTAAGTTCTGTATTAATTATAAAAAATAAAATATTCCCAAAGGATGATCTGGAAATAGTAGCAAAGGAAAATCCTAGTGGGGAAGGGAGTAATAGCACTAGTAGTGGAAGTAAAAAAGAAGACAATATTGTAGAAAAAGAAGCTCAGATAATACCAAGAGGAGATGAAATACTGCCAGATTTTAATATAACATATGAAGGAAATGAAAATGCTGTAGATGCAAACATAGTAGCTAATATGTTAAATGGAACATATGAAGGGGAAGAAAAAAACGTGTTTTTAACATTTGATGATGGTCCAAGCCCTCTTACTAAGGAAGTATTAGATATATTAGAGGAAAAAGATGTACAAGCTACTTTTTTTGTTTTAGGAACTAGAATAGAAGAAGCACCCGAATCAAAAAATACATTAAGAAGAATATTAAAAGAAGGTAATGCTATAGCTAATCATTCTTATAGCCATTCAATGCAAAAGCTTTATCCAGGAAACTCTGTAGATGTAAATTACTTTATGGAGGAATTTTATAAAACAAATAGCTTAATAAGAGAGGCTGTTGGTGAAGAATTTAATACAAGAATTTTAAGAATGCCAGGAGGCTACAATAGTAGAGTATTTTATAATGATCCTAATTTACCTAAGTTTGATAGTAGGTTATCAGAAGATGGTGTTGTAAGTTTGGATTGGAATGCATTAAATGGTGATGCTGAAGGTATTATGTATAGCGTAGAAGAAATGATAGAATATATAGAAACAAGTTCAGAAGGATTAAATAATGTTGTAGTTTTAATGCATGATACATATGGAAAAGAGAAAACAGTAGAAGCTCTTCCTTATGTTATAGATTTTTATAAAGAAAGAGGATATGAGTTTAAGATTATTAAATAAAAGACTACCGAGGCTAAAAGCTTCGGTAGTCTTTTATAATTTGTTATTTATATTAAGACAATAAAAGGATAAAAACTCTCCTGTACTACTATCTAAGGTGAGAAGTATAGTGCTATTATTATACTTATTTTCATAATATGAAATAAATAAATTATCAGATTTTAAAAGATTTTGTGTATGTTGAAAATCATTAATATTACTTATAGGAATTTTATAAATATAATCTGAAGATAATTTAGTTAATTCATCCTCATTTAATAATGAGTCATTATAAGATTCTTTAGCTGGTAAAGCTGAAATAGAAATAACATCACCAGAATTACTGTCATAAGTAATAGAATAAAAGTTATCTTCTTTCTTATTATGAATAAAATCTAAATAAATTATTTTTTCTCCATTATAAGAATAATCATTTATTGATATAGAATAATCTGAAAAATCTATATTCCCATAAAATAATTGAAGTATTTCCTTTGATTTTATAGTTAAATTATTTTCAGACATACTTTCATCAGAAATAATATGGGCATAATCAGCTAATGATGTATTACTTTTATAAACTACATTATTTTTAATAGGTTGAAGAGTTACTATAAAAAGTAAAATAATTATAACTGTATAAATAGTATATAAGGTTTTTATATGTTTCATATTATGTCTCCTTATTAAAATATAAGGTTATGGTTGTTCCTATATTTAATTGGCTAGTAATATCACATTTAATATTATGAAGTTTTAATATTTCTTTACAAATAGATAGCCCAAATCCAAATCCATTAATAGATTTATGCCTAGAGTTATCGTCCATATAAAATGGTTCCCATATTTTATTTAAATTTTCCTTAGAAATGCCTTTTCCAGTATCAGCAATAGTAATACAATTCTCATTAATAGTAATATTAATTGATTTATTAATACAATCTTTATTAATAGCTTTTATAGAATTATCAATAAAGTTAGATAAAAGAATAGATATAAGGTCGTAATCCCCCAATATAATAAGGTTCTTTCCTGTTATATTAAAGGAAATATTATTTTCTTTTAGTTTAAGAGAAAATCTTTCATGTAAATCATTAAGAATGTTCTTTAAGTCTACAGATTGGATTTCTATAGAAGCATTATCTAAAGTAATAAGCTTAACTAGAGTTTTACTTAAATCTAATAGCCTTTTTCCATCCTTATTTATAGTTTTTAATGAATTTTGTAAAAGAGTTATGTCCTTAACATCTTTATCTAACATTAAGCTTGAAAAGCCTATTATAGAAGTAAGGGGAGTTCTTATTTCATGGGTTAGATTATTTATAAATCTCTCCTTTTCTTTATTTTGTCTTTTAAGTAAATTAATTTTATTATTAATTTCTCCGCTCATTAAATTAAATTGATGAGAAATTTTTGATATTTCATCAATATCACCAGTATAAACAATAGTTTCATTATAATTACCATCAATTACTTTATTTATATTTTTAATTAATGTATTTAATGGGTTTGTTATTTCAGATGAAATTAAATAAATAAATACTATTAATAGAAGAGTAACAATAGTATTTATGCTACAAACAGCTAAAAAGCTATTATTTTTACTAATATAAATAGGACTTAAATCTAATTTATAAGTAAAATATAAGTTAGAACCATTTAAAGAAATAATATTATTGATAACCAAATATGTAGTTTTATTTTCTTCATGAAGTATATAATTATGTTTACCATCAATAACATCATAAATTTCTAAAGGTAAAGATAAAGTTTTATTATCTGATGAATAAATAACTTCCATATCTTTATTTCTAAATTCTAAAGATAAATTTTTAGTTTCCTTGTTATTTAAATAGATCTCAGATTTTATTTTTATTATTTCATTATTTGTTAAAAGTAGATTCTTTAAATTTTCTCCTGTTTTAATATTAGAATAAATAACATAATATTCGCTTATACCAGAATCAAAAGATTTTCTTAAATCTTTATTAAAGGATGCTTGTATTAAGAAATAAGAAAAAAGAATAAGTGTTATAAAAATTAAAAGACCTACGTGATAAAGAAGTTTATTTTTTAGCTTCATAATTATCCTCTTTAGTTATTATTTATTTTAAATATGTAAAGTATAAATTAATTATAATACATATTAAAAGACTAGAGACTTTATTTTATGCATTTTACAATAATATTACAAGGATTTAATAGTTATTTACACAGATTTTATTAAGGTAATGGGTACTTAAGTGTTCAAGGTTGAATAAAATATTCTATTAAGAATATTATAAATAATAATGATAATAATTTTTATAAGAAGGTGAATATTATATGAGCAAAATTTCAATAATAGGAGCAGGAGCAATAGGAGCAACAACTGCATTTGCTTTAATGCAAAAAGGGATAGCTAGGGAAATAGTAATTAATGATATAAATCAAGAAAAGGCATTAGGAGAGGTAATGGATTTAATGCATGGTAGTTCATTATGTAGTCCTTGTAATATAACCTTAGGTGCTTTAGAAGACACAGCTAACTCAGATATTATAATTATAACTGCAGGTGTAGGACAAAAGCCAGGAGAAACAAGGCTAGATTTAGTCGATAAAAATTATAAAATATTTAAAAGCTTTATACCTAAAATAGCTAAACTTAGTCCTGAATCAGTATTATTGGTAGTTTCTAATCCAGTAGATATACTATCTTATATGACATATAAGTTATCAGGATTTCCTAAGAATAGAGTAATAGGGTCAGGAACTGTTTTAGATACAGCAAGGTTAAGAAGTTTAATTGGGAAGTATTTTTCAATTGATGGAAGAAGCATTGATGGTTTTGTATTAGGAGAACATGGTGATAGTGAATTTGTGCCTTGGTCATCATTAAGAATAGGAAATATAGATATAAAGAGCTTTTCAGAGCAGTATTCTATAGAATGGGATAAGGATACAGAAACAGTTATTTCAGATGATGTTAAAAATTCTGCATATGAAGTAATAAAGAGAAAGGGTGCAACTTCTTTTGCTGTTGCAGTAGCTTTAACACGTATAGTAAAAGCTATACTAGGTGATGAAAAAACAATTTTAAGTGTTTCTAGTTTGTTAGAAGATTATTTAGGGGTAAAGGATACTTATTTAAGCGTTCCAACAGTGGTAGGAAGAAATGGAGTAGAAAAAATACTTAATGTTGACTTATCAGAAGAAGAACATGAAAAATTTTTATTATCTGCTAAATTAATGAAAGAGTATATAGATAGAATAAATGAAAATTAAATATTGTTAACATAGGTTAACTTCTAATTTAATATTTTTCAAATAGAGAATAAGATAAAGGTTTGCATAAGCAAACCTTTATTTTATTATTTTAATTTTTAGGATTTAAAATAGAATATTAGGAAAAGGTTACCCTTTATAAAAACATATTTATTCAATATTGAATTAATAAATAAATAAATAATTAATGTAAAAAATATTTTCAGTGGTATTTAAATAAAGAATATAAAAAAACTTTTTAAAAAATATGTAAAAAAATATAAAATATGTTAAAATGAAAGGGAGATAAGTAACATAATATGTTATTTAATCAAAAAAAAGGAGGAAGAAGTATGAAGGAGAATAATAAAAGTAAAAAGATAGTTAGAAAAGGAATGTTAGCTACAACATTTGCAGTTGCAATAGCTATGACAACATGCTTAAGCCCTTTAGCTCAAGTAAACTTTAATTCATTAGAAAATGTAGATAATTCAAAGGTGGATATTTATCCTGTTCCTCAAGTAGTAGAGTATTTATCAGAAGATGGGATAAGCTTTACTAGCATAGTAAACGTTGTAATGCATGGGGATCATGAAGAAGCAACATTACCAAAGCTAGAAAAAATATTAAAGGAAAATAACATAAAATATATTATATCAAATGAAGTTGTAGAAGATAAAACTAATATTGTAGTTTCATCAGACAAGGAGCATTGTGAAGAATGTACAACTGAAGGAGATAATAAAGAAGCATTAGTTAACAAGGAAGGTTATGTTCTTAAAATAAGTGATAATGAAAATGAAAATGGAATAATTTCTATTCTTGGAGCAGATGAAGATGGAGCATATTATGGTGTTTTAACTTTAGGACAAGTTCTAGAGCAAAAAAATATCAATAATAAGGTTGCTGAAGTGGTAGTAGAAGATTATCCAGAAATAGCTTTAAGAGGATTTATAGAAGGTTTCTATGGATATCCATGGAGCCATGAAGATAGAATGAGCTTAATGGCAGATACAAGTGAGTATAAGATGAATACTTATATTTATGCTCCAAAGGATGATCCATATCATAGAAGCAATTGGAAGGAACTTTACCCTGAAGATAAGGCTAAGGAAATAGCTGAACTTGCTAAAGTAGGTACAGAAAATAACTTTAATTTCTGTTGGACAATCCATCCAGGTGCTACACTTCAATTTACAGATGAAGACTATAATGCTATATTAAATAAATTTGAACAATTATATAGTTTAGGAGTTCGTCAGTTTGGTGTATTATTTGATGATACAGATGACTGGACAAATGGTGGAAAGCAAGCAGAATGGATTAATAGAATAAATAATGACTTTGTAAAGGCAAAAGGGGATGTAGCTCCAATGGTAGTTGTATCAGCAAGATATAACTCAGCTTGGGGACCAAATATAAATAGATACTTTAAGCCATTTATGGAAACTTTAGATAAGGATGTTGAAGTAATGTGGACTGGGCATGCTACTATGTCTAATGTTTCAAGAGATGTATTTGAATGGCCAAAAACAGCTACAGGAGTAGATAAAGATGTTGCTGTTTGGTGGAATTATCCTGTAAATGACTATTGTGATAATAGAGTATTAATGGCTCCTATGCATAATTTAAGTACAGATTTAGATAATGTAACAGGATTCTTCTCAAATCCTATGAACCAAGCAGAAGCTTCAAAGGTTGCATTATACAGCATAGCAGATTATACATGGAATACTGATTCCTTTGAATATATGCAAAGCTGGGAAACATCAATAGAAAAATTAGTACCAGAAGTATCAGAAGAATTTAAGAGATTTGCATCAAATACTTGTTATTTAAAAGATGATGGTGGAGCTAGTGGTCCATTTGAATTTGATGAATCATGGTATTTAGCAGAAAAAATAGATGCATTAAATGCAGCTTTAGATAATGATGAATCTGCTATTGAAATTGCTAAGGATTTAATGAATGAATTTAAATTAATTATACAAGATAGAGAAACTATAATTAATAATTTAGATAATGAGAAATTATTAAAAGAAATAGAACCATTCCTAGGGGCATATAAGGCTTTAGGAGAAGCTGGTATTGCTGCAATGAATGTAGTAATATCATCAGAGGAAGGAAATGAAAAAGAAGCTACTAAACAACATAAGCTTGTAAGTGAGAAATTAGAATTAATGTCAACATTCGTAGTTACTAGCTTAGAAGGAGAAGGTACAAGTGAATTGCCAGCAGCAGTTGGATCAAAAAGACTTAAGCCTTTAGTTAGCAAAATAGTAAATATGTATGATAAAGCTGTTATACCACAAAGACAAATGACTGCAACAGCAACTAGTGAACATTTAGGAGTAGTAAATGAAGGGGAAGCTAGATACGCTATAGATGGAAATGAAAATTCTATTTGGCATACTAAGTGGAATGAACCAGTTTTACCACAAAGTATAACATTAAATCTTGGAGATAAGTATGTAATAGATAAATACACATATTTACCAAGACAAAAAGATAATAATGGTATTATAACTAACTATGAATTACAAGTAAGTACTGATGGAGTAAACTTTGTAAAAGTGGCAGAAGGTACATGGGATTCAAATTCAAGCCTAAAAGTTTTAAACTTTGAACCTGTAGAAGCTACAGATGTAAGATTAGTAGCAAAGGCTGGAGTAGGAAACTTTGCATCAGCTGCAGAATTGAATGTATATAGACATATGGAAGAAGTAGAAGAGGAAGTAGTAGTTTCTAAAGTTAATGATTTAAGAAAAGAAGAAGTAACAAATTCTTCAGTTAGCTTAGTTTGGAACGAACCTTCATCTACAGTAGGTTTGGTTGAATATGTAGTATATAAAGATGGTAAGGAATATGCTAAAGTACCAGCAGGAACAACTACATTAGAAATAAACTCATTAAAAGCAAATACTATTTATGGATTTAAGGTAACAGCTAAATTCTCAAATGGAGAAGAATCTAAACCACAATCTATAAATGTTAGAACACAAAAATAATTAAAGTTTATAAATTAGAAGATGTTGATTTTATTCAATATCTTCTTTTTTTTATAAGAAATTATAATAAATTTAAATTTACTTATAGCATTAAGGGGAGTTTTTTATTTAATTTAGAAAAGCACATTAGACAATGGGGAGTATTAATGATAGCTAGAATGCTTAAAAATGAAATAATATATGATAATAGTTTTAAATAAAATAATTTGAACATAAGATAAAAAGAAGGTTTATATAAATGTTAGCAATGGGGAGGACTAAAGGGGATTATGGAAAAATTAGGGGAGAAAAAGCTTTTAGGAAATATAATTATAGCTTTAGGAGTAGTTGTACTCTTATATTTTATTGCATCATTATATTTTATAAATCGCTTTAATATTGGGACAACTATTAATGGAGTAAATGTATCTGGAAAGAAAATTGAAGAAGCAAGACTTTTAATAAATGATAATTTAAACAATTATGAATTGGAGCTAAAAGAACGTGGTGGAGAAATAGAAAAAATAAATGGAAACGAAATATCATTAAAAATAAATGAAAATTATAACCTTCAAAATATAAAGGACAATAATAAGTCATTACTTTGGGGACTAGGAATATTTAAGAAACAATCTTATGAAGAAAAGGAATTAGTCTTATATGATGATAAGTTATTAAAGGAAAAGCTAGCTAAACTTAAATGTTTTGACACAAGTAATATTATTGAACCTAAAAATGCAAGTTTTCAATTTAGTGATACTAATTATATTGTAATAGATGAGGTATATGGAAATAAGATAAATTTAGAAATACTCCATAATAAGATTATAGATGCTGTTTCTACAGGAAAAGTATTAATAGATTTAGAAGAAATTAATTGTTATGAAAATCCTAAATTTACAAGGGAATCACCAGAGGTATTACACACTTTAAACATATTAAATAAATATGTAAAGGCTAATATTACATATGAATTTGGATCTAAAAAAGAAGTTCTTGATAGTGAGCAAATAAAGGAATGGCTTTCAGTAAATGATAATTTAGAAGTAGTAATTAGTGAAAAGGATGTAAAGGAATATTTGATAGAGCTTGCAGTTCAATATAATACTGTTGGAAAAACTAGAGAATTTAAATCAGCTTCTGGAAAAATGGTAGATGTAAATGGGGGATATTATGGATGGAAGATAAATACTAAGGAAGAGCTAAAGGATTTAATAGAAAATATAAAAAATGGACAGGAAATAGTAAAGGAACCTAAATATATACAAAAGGCAGTATCTAGAGAAGATGATGATATTGGAGATACTTATGTAGAAATTAATATAACTAATCAATATTTATGGTTTCATAAAGATGGGAAGGTTATAGCCCAAGGAGATATAGTATCAGGAAATATTAATAGAGGAAGAGGAACTGCTTTAGGAACGTATATGCTTACGTATAAGCAAAAGGGGGCAGTTTTAGAAGGAGATAATTATAGAGCAGAAGTTAAGTATTGGATGCCCTTTAATGGAAATATAGGCTTACATGATGCAAGCTGGAGATATAGCTTTGGTGGAGATACTTATAAGTCAGATGGAAGTCATGGTTGTATTAATATGCCAGAATACCTAGCTAAAAAAGTTTTTGAAAATATTGAAGAAGGAACTCCTATAGTTTGTTATACAACTGAATAATATAAATAACAAATAAAGAAAGAAAGCATATACTATATTAAATTAAACTTTATTACAAAGGAGAATATAATATGAGACCTAATGAAGAAGAAAGATACCATAAACCAAAATGTAAAATTTGTGGAGAAAATAACAATTCGTATAGCAAACCTAGTCCAAATGTTAATTGTGAAGCTGTTATAGAAGAATACCACAAGGTAATGAAAGAAGTAGACGAAATGTTTAAACAATCCGATGAATTGATTTATAAGGAAGCTTTTGAATATCTATGGAATGCGCTTAAAGCTTTAGAAAGTTCTATGGAGATTGTAGGAAAGGCATTAGAAGAACAGAACAATGCAAATAATCTTATAGATAAAAGTGGATGCTATTCAAAGTGCAATAAAAATTCTAGAAGATGCAGAGAACTAAAAAAAGAATCAGAAAAGATATATGAATTAGAAGTTAAAAAAATAATGTCTGCAATGAGACTAATAGAAAAAGCTATTTTTGAAATAAAAGATGCTGAAGTATATAGTAAAAAATCATATATGATTGATGATGAATATAAAAAATGTGTTCATGAATCTAAGCATGAAAAGCCATGTCATAAGGAAAAAGAAAACTTATATAAAAAAGGATATTATCAAAAACGATAATAGTTATTTCATAAATATAAATTAATATTTATGAAAATAA
Organism: Clostridium sp.; assembly: GCF_051654825.1. Classification (GTDB taxonomy): domain Bacteria; phylum Bacillota; class Clostridia; order Clostridiales; family Clostridiaceae; genus Clostridium. Next base: position 171 of record NZ_JBOFYU010000085.1, on the reverse strand, counting down.
GGCCCTAGATAATTTATTTATTATCTAGGGCCTTTATTGTTGTGTGCCCAGCATGGGCACGTACTTGTCGGTGAAAGTCCGATATGGGGGTTGATAGTGCTAACCATTAGCTTAAGACAAGGGTGTCCATTGTGAGGTGGAATCTGAAGGAAGTCGGCGGCAAATCCTTGG
>NZ_JBOFYU010000084.1:0-5742 GCF_051654825.1 Clostridium sp. | reverse complement strand
TTAGTTTACTTGGTCCAGTAGATAAAGATATATTTATTATGAAATTTTTCTTAGGAATAAATTCTGAAGAAATAGCAAAAAAGTTGTGTGTTACAAAAGCTAGTGTAGATAACAAAATATATAGAGGTAAAAAGAAGTTAAAAAAATATAGATTGGAGGTAATTTAATATGAAAGATATATACGAACTGTTAAATGATATAGATGCCAATGGAATTGAATATATAGAAATGGAAACTAATGAAATAGAAAAACAAAAATATAAAAGGAATTTTAGAAATTCTGTGAAATCAAAAAATAAAGGATATAAAAAAGCTATAGCAGCGGCATCTTTAGTAGCTATATTAGGTGGAGTAGTAAGTAATGAAACTGTATGGGCTAATGTAGAGAAGATATGGTTTAGTCTTCAAAGAGTTTTAGAGCTAAAAAATGATGAAATAGTAAATTATAAATATGAAATAAATAAAAGTGTAGAAAGTAAAAATATAAAGATAAACTATAAAAACTTAATGATAGATGATGGCAATTTGATAATAGAAATGGATATAGATGATAGTAAATTTGATGTGTTTAAAGATTTTACAGAGAAACAGCAAAAAGACTGGAATGTTAATAAATGGGGAAATAGAGAAAAGTTTATAAGTCTTGGAAATATAGAGGCTTATGTAGATGGAGAAAAACGTGGAATAACACAATCAGGACAAGTCGATTTTGATAAAAAATCGAGTGATTCAAATTCAGTAACCAGTATTGTATCAATAATTCCGTTAAATGAAATAGAAGGAGTATTAGGTATTGATGAAGTTGGAGACAATGAATTTCCTTACACTATAGATAAAGATAAAATTTATAATATAAAATTAAATACAAAGCAAATACATATATCAGCTGAAATGTTAGAGGATGAGAAAGTCGGCTATGCAGGAGCTGTATGGAGTGATTGGGGTGTAGATATACCTATAAAAGGTGAAGATTTAGTCAAGGCGACAGTTAATTACGATACTTATAAAATAGATAAGAATATTAAAATTAATATTGATGGAGTGAATAAGCAACTTAATATTAATAATTTAAACGTATCACCAATATATGCAAAAGTTAACTTTACTACTGACTTAGATGGTTACTCTATAGATGATAAGTATGATATTGAAATTAAGTTAGAGAATGAAAAAGGTCAAGTGTATCAAATGCAGAGTATGACACCTACTTATGATGAAGAAAAAAATACTTGTAATGTGGTAGTACAATATAGAAATATATTTAGAAATAGTAAAAAAATTAAACTTACACCAGTAGTTATAAATGTTGAAACAGATGAACAAATAGATCAAGAATCTATTGATATAGATTTATCTAGTTCTAATTAGGTAAATTAGTTTTATATAGAATCTATGTGAATAATAATACGGTACAAGATTAGTTAGCAGATTCAGCTATTGAAATATTAGAGTCAAAAAAAAAATAGAAATAGTATTAAATATGCTTAGTGAAGGTCTTAATGAAGAAATGATATCAAAGTTAACTAAAATAGATATAAATAAAGTAAGAGATATTAAAATAAAATATAAGAGCTAATAGAGACTGTGAAGTTTTTTCTGTAAATATCATAAGTGTAGAGATGGATTATATAGGTCGCACCGACTTTCCCAAAGGGCGGAAGGAAGACATATATAATCCATCTCTACACGGGCTTTATTTACCAACTATACAAGATACTTTCCTATTACATCATTTAATTTATCTTGTTGCTTATCTATAAACTCATCAAAACATAACCCAGAAGATTCAACTTCCTTAGCTAGTTCTAATAAAAACACCTTCACATCATCTTCTTTTATATCACCATAAACCTTACCAAACTTAGAGCATCCAACACCAACATCTCCACCTAGACTTGTTTCATATACAGGAGAAGAAACATCATTTACTCTTTTCATTTTACCAGAGAATCCGATTGCTCCTATTTGTGGAACACCACAAGAATTTCCACAACCAGCTATATGAACACTTGGTAAAACATCCTTTGAATAATTATTGTCTTTGAAGTATTTTATAATGTCCTCTAGTAAATGCTGACTTCTAAGGATTCCCATTTGACATATAGGTACACCTATACAAGCAACACTTTGTTCTAGTTTAGTTTCAGCACTAAAGCTACTAGTTAATTCTATTACTTTTTTAGCCTCAGCACCATTTAAATTTAAGATATAGAATCCTTCAGTCATACAACTTCTAACATGAATATTTTCCATTTCGTCTAGTGCATCTAATAAAGTCTTGTAATCACATAAATTAAATTGTCCACCTATTGGATGTACATAAACTGAATATAATCCTTGTTGTTTTTGCTTAAATAATCTAGGGTGGTCTATATCTATTTCGCATCCGTTTTTTTCATAATCTATAGGAAGAATAGTTAATCCAAGTCCACCTTTAGCCTTAACTTCTTCTAAAGCTTTTTTATATTCAGATCTAAATCCATCTTCGCCAAGTGTATCAATCATATATCTAACACGAGCTTTGTTTTTATTTTCGTAGTTACCATTAGTTTTAAACATTAAGACCATAGCATCTATATGATATAATATATCCTTTGCTTCTATAGTTTCTCCAAGTTCGATACCTATCTTAGGATTACGTCCCATACCACCACCAAAGAATACTCTAAAACATTCCTTAATGCCATCTTTTACAGCTACAAACCCTAAATCTTGAACTGTACAATGAGAACAGTCCTTATCATTACTAGCAACAGAAACCTTTAATTTTCTTGGAAGTTTGTATGTATAGCTATTTTTAATAAAATGATTGTCACAAGCTAGTGCATAAGGAACTACATCAAATTTGTCTTCTATATCAACGCCAGATAATGGAGATATAGCTACGTTTCTTGGGAAGTTACCGCCTCCACCTCTTGTAAATATATCTTTATGTATACACTCTTCCATAATATCGCAAACAGCATCAATAGATAAATCATGAAGCTGAACAGCTTGTCTTGTAGTTAAATGGACTTTATCTACGTTATATTTTTTAGCTACTTCGTATACTTTGTGTAATTGTTCTCTAGAGAAAACTCCACAAGATACTCTAAGTCTTATCATAAATGATTTTTGATCTCTTTGAGCATAAATACCAAAGCCACCAGATACTTTTTTAAAATCCATCTTAGAAACTTCACCATTTAAAAACTTATGTCCAAACTCTCTAAATGCTGGTATCTCGTCTAAAAGTACTTTTTTAAAATCTTCAGAAAATAAATTATTCATTATATCACCTCAGTTTAATATTCTAATTATTATTATGTGTAAAATGGAAATTTATATTAAGAAAAATTAACAAAGATAAATATATACTTTTAAAGGTAAATTAATATATATATATAAATTAAATATATTAAGAATAGATTAATTTATTGGAGGAGAGAGAATAAATGGAAATATTACTATCTGGTATTATGAGTATTACTCCAAAAGCAATTGTTATGATTTTGATAGGTGGACTATTGATTTACTTAGCTATTAACAAAGGTTTTGAACCAACATTATTATTACCTATGGGATTTGCGGTAATAATGGTAAACTTGCCTTTATCAGGAGCGGTTACCCAGGTTGTACAAGGTACTCCTATTGAAGGGATATTAGATTTATTATTTGAAAAAGGTATAGCAACTGAATTATTTCCATTACTAATTTTTATTGGTATTGGAGCTATGATTGATTTTGGACCACTTTTACAACAACCATTTATGATATTTCTAGGGGCAGCAGCACAGTTTGGAATATTTTTCACTATTATAGTTGCATTATTATTTGGATTTGATATAAAAGAAGCAGCATCTATAGGTATAATAGGAGCAGCAGATGGACCAACATCCATATTTGTATCATCTCAACTTGCACCTAACTTACTTGGACCTATCTCAGTAGCGGCATATTCATATATGGCATTAGTGCCAATTATACAACCATTTGCAATAAAATTAGTAACAACTAAAAAAGAAAGATTAATAAGAATGCAATATAAAGCAGATCAAGTATCAAAAAGAACTAAGATATTATTCCCTATAATAGTTACAATAATAGCAGGACTTATAGCACCTCAATCAATAGCATTAATAGGATTTTTAATGTTTGGAAACCTAATGAAAGAATCAGGAGTAGTAGATGGATTATCAAAATCTGTACAAAATGAATTAGTAAATATATGTACAGTGTTACTAGGAATTGCAATAGCATCAACAATGAAAGCAGAACAATTTTTAACAGCATCTACATTACTAATAATGGGTATGGGACTTGTAGCATTTATATTTGACACAATAGGTGGAGTATTGTTTGTTAAATTTATAAATTTATTTAGAACAGAAAAAATAAACCCAATGGTAGGGGCTGCAGGAATATCTGCATTTCCAATGTCAGCAAGAGTAGTACAAAAAATGGCTACAAAAGAAGACCCACAAAACTTTGTATTATTATACTCAGTAAGTGCAAACGTATCAGGGCAAATAGCATCAGTAATAGCAGGTGGATTGATTCTTAGTTTATTAGGATAGGAGTAGTGATTATGATAGGTGAAGGATTAAGATTAATGGCTTTTGGAATGAGTGGTATTTTTATAGTTACTGGTATTGTATATGGGTTTATGAAAATATTAGGTAAGTTAGATAAAAATAATAAAGAAGCTAATTAAAAAGTGAATACAAATTATACGCAATATATATACCTTAAATAGGTATTGTATATTGCGTTTTTTATTTTATGAATAGATCTAAAAAACAGTATAAGAAAGATTTGTTATGTAATTGTAAGATAAATATAATCGAATAGTAATTCTAAGGATTTATAATGACAATATAATAAAGCAAGGAAGTAAGGAGGAATATAAAAATGTTACATAAATTATCAATCAGAAATGTAAAAAGGAGCTTTAGAGATTATATTATATATTTCCTAACATTAACATTAGGAGTAAGTTTCTTTTATATTTTTAACTCTATAGAGGCTCAGCAGTTTATATTGGACTTATCAATGACTCAACAATTTATAATGGAAGAAGCTATGATAGGACTAGAAGTAGTCTCTCTATTCGTATCTTTTATCTTAGGGTTCTTGATACTATATGCCAATCAATTTTTAGTAAAAAGAAGAAAAAAAGAGTTAGGTATCTATAAAACCTTAGGAATGAGCAACTGGAAGATATCTAATATGTTTTTAATGGAAACCTTAGTGGTGGGATTATTCTCATTAATAAGTGGATTAATACTAGGAATAGTACTATCTCAAGGTTTTTCAGTATTGATTTCATCATTATTTAATGCAGAAATACTTAACTACACGTTTGTATTTTCTGTAGAGGCAACCTTAAAGACTATGCTATTTTTCTCGATTATATTTATTATAGTTATAATCTTTAACATAGTGTCTATATCTAGACTTAGTTTATTAGATTTAATTTATGGAAGTAAGAAAAATGAGATTATAAAACTAAAGAATCAAAAGGTTAAATTTATAGTATTTGTAGTATCAATAGTTATGATTTTAGTTTCTTACGTAGGTCTTATATATTTTGGTATAAGTGATGGATTAATATATATTTATATTTTTACAAGTACTATTGTAGTTGGTACATTCTTATTATTTTTCTCATTAGCAAGTTTTGTACTATCAGTAATTAGTGCTAAAAAAGATTTTTACTTAAAAGATTTAAATATGTTTTTAGTAAGACAAGTTGGGAGTAAA
>NZ_JBOFYU010000083.1:0-11755 GCF_051654825.1 Clostridium sp. | reverse complement strand
AGCTAATTTTTTTATTGAAATTTGGTATAACAGAAAATATGATTAATCCGACAGAAATGGTTGAAAAAACCCTTATTTCAATGTATAAGGGTGGTCTTTATGATCATTTAGCAGGCGGATTTTTAAGATACTCTACTGATGAAAAGTGGTTAATTCCCTTTTTTGAAAAAACTCTATCTACAAATGCATTACTAGTTATTTCTTATTTAGATATATTTCAAATAACTAAGTCTCCTCTTTATAAGATAATTATTGAAAACACCTTGAAATATGTTAATGAAGAAATGATTAATGATAACTACAGTTTTTGTTTTTCTGAAAATCTAGGTATTTCTAATAAAGATGAAGATTTTTATACCTTTGATTATTCTGAAATTATAAATCTTTTAGGAGATGAAGACGGAAGCTATTTTAATGATTATTATGGCATTACTAAAGAAGGTAACTTTAATAATAAAAATATATTAAATCTAATAGATAACTATAATTTTAATAAAATAAATACTGATATAAATAGGCTTAAAGAAGAGGTATGCTCTTTTAGGAAAAAAAGAAAATCTCTACTAAAGGATTTTAGAATTATTACTTATGTAAATTCTTTAATGTCCATTGCATACACTAAAGCTTATAGAATTTTAAATAATGGAGATTACTTAGAATTAGCCATTAAAAACAATAAATTTATAAAGGATAATCTTATAGATAATAAAAATAATCTTTTAAGAAGTACTACAAAGGATACCGTTAAAAATTGGGGGTATCTTGATGACTATGCATATTTTATTTGGTCATTAATTGATCTTTATGAATCTACATTTGATGTTAATTATTTAGAGGACGCTATAAATTATACAAAAGATATGATTAATTTATTTTGGGATTTTGATTATAATGGTTTCTTTTTCTCTTCTAAATACTATGATCCTCTAATTTTAAACCTAAAATATATAGAAGATAATGAATTACCATCAGGTAATTCTGTTGCAGCCTTTGTTTTAGTTAAGCTTAATCATTTAACTAAAGATGATTATCTTAGTGATTTTTGTAAAAAGCAATTTAAAGTCTTTTACGCAGAGGTTAGTGAAGCACCTGTGAATTACACATTTTATTTAAGTGCATTAATTCAAAATTTATATCATTCCACAGATATTATATGTATATCACAAGATAATGAAATCCCTAATGATCTTAGACTCTTAATTAGCGATAGATTTATTCCAAATTTAAATATCCTCCTAATTACACCTAATAATAAGGAAAAACTTTTATCTTTAGCTCCTTATACTAAAGATTATAAGATTTTAAATAATAAAACTACTTATTATTTGTTTAAAAATAATAAATTAATAGAATGCAGCAATATTCTAAATATATAATATTAATTCTATTAACACTTTTACTCCTACTTTTATAAATTATATTATATAAATTTATAAAAATAGGAGTTTTTATGGTCAATAAAATTAATTCTTCATTAAAAAACCTCTATAAAAATATTAAATATCGAACCTATTATATTTCATCAAATATATTCTTTGATAAAGAATATATGAAAACTGCCTCAACCTTTGTAAATTCTAATAATTTTTCAAGTACTACAGGTTATTTTATTTGGGTAGATACAAAAAATTATAGAACAAATATTTTTGAAGGGTCTAAAAACAATTGGAAAATTAAATTTAGTTACTTATGCAGCGTAGGAAAATTCTTCGCTCCTACAATTAAAGGTGATTTTACAGTAGGTGAAAAGGGACCATATTTCGGTGTGAATCGAGGATATAAATGTTTATATTATACTCAAATTAAAGAAAATTATCTTTTTCACTCAATAATATATAATTTAGATGGATCTATTCGTGATTCTCGTTTAGGCATGAATTTAACTGATGGTTGTGTTAGACTTGCTACTGAAAATGCTAAGTGGATTTATGATAATATTCCTAGAAATACTGGCATTCATATTACCTAATGATATTAAAAAGCTTTGAAGTTTTATTTTTTAACCTTCAAAGCTTTTAATTTATAATATTATATCTTATAGCCTATCTTATCTGCAAATATTGCTGCTAATTGTATATCTGGCATAAACTTTTCTCCGTCCCACATCAATTCAGTTTCTATAAATCCTAAGGTGTCTGAATTGGTTTGTCCAATTATTCTTTGAATTATCATTAATTTGTTTATTTCTTCCTCTCCATCATTAACTGGATATATTGCCTTTGGATAAGTTACTTCTGCTTTAGGATTACCTTTAACATTTCCATTTTCATCATAAACTAAATCTAAATACATTTTAGGATTATGGCTTATATCAATAACATATGTTGAGTTTGTTATTTTGCAAGTTACCTCTACAATATAATTATTTTTATATTTCACTTCGCAGGTATATTCTTTATAAAAGGTATCAGTATTAAAAACTTCATTATATTTTTCATTTTCATAGGTGTAAATATAAGCATATGAGCATCTTTGCTCCCCTAATTTAAGCCCTCTAATTAAAATATCTTGTGTATGTTCATTAGTAAATTCACCAAGAAAAATATTAAAATTATATCCATTTACATTTTCTAAAGGAATAATAGTTTCTTTTCCAGTTTTTCTATCATCTATTACAATTTTAATATCCTCTTCAAAAATGCTATTAAATCCACCAGATTTCCTTGATAATAAATATACCTTATCTATTTCACCATCCTTGCTTACATCTCCATATTTTTCATCTACTACATATAATTCTTTAAACCCATTATATTCACTGATTTTTTTATTATTCATTGAATCCTCCTACAATATTTATATAGTTAAATATATTATCTATACTATATTCATATAACTTTTAAGCTTTAATTATTTTCTGATATAAATCATATCTAAGGAGGTATTCTTTTTATCTGTTCAATAATAATTTTATATTTTTTCTTTCCTATATTTACTTGAATATAAAAATAGACACTAGTTTTTTAAAACATAGTGTCTATTTTTGTTACTGCTCTTGTTTAGGTTGTTCTTGAATATTTTGTTCTTTAAGATTTAAGTTTTCAAAGGTATTTGTTAAAACAAATCTTCCTTCTCCTACTTTTATATATTTAACAATTACTTTATCTCCTACAGAGCTTAAAGCAACTTCTCTAGATGTTTCTGTTGAAACTGAGAATATATTATCATTACCTTTTAATTTAACATCATATATACTAGTTCCATCCTTAACAACTAATCCAATTCTTTCAATTTCACCTTCAAAAGTTTCCTCACTACTACTTCCTTCTAGTGAAATATTAGTATTAGTTAATCCTTCAAGATATTTATTTAATGTAGCTTGAAGAGAGTCTCCAACTCCAACAATGTTATAGTTTTTAACATTTACCATTGCATATTGTTTTACTAATCCATTTGAGTCCTTAAGAGTTGTAAAGTATGTTGGTTCATTTTGAATATTGATTAAATAAGGGAATGTTGCCTTATATCCAAATTGTTGAACCTTACCTTCTGCTGACTTCATACTTGCCACTTCTGTAGCTCCTGAAGTCTTATACATAGTTGTTTCTCCAGTTCTTGTGTTAGTTAAAGTAAACCCAACTAAACCTTCATCATTACCAACAGATGTAATTCCTGTGTAGTAATAACATGCATCATTATTAAATATTAAGTTCATACCTTCAGTACTTTTTAACTTATCCTTGTCTCCAAAGTTAAATACTCCATGTACTAATACTCCCCATTTATCTATATAATTTTTTATATATCTATCTGGTTGAATTCTATCTACCCACTTTGGTGTATTTTCAATATCATAAATTTGAGAATCTCCAGTTTGAGCATCAATTATTAATGTTCCTATAGCCTTAGCTTCTGTTACACCTACCGCATTATCATATCTTGTAATAACCCAATATGGCTTTCCTTCATCATCTAATTCAAAAGTATAATCAGTGTGACCTGCTTTCATATCTCTTAAATATGCAGCTCTATCTAAGTCACTAAATAAATAAGCTGATTCTAAATACTTCATTTTTAAAGGTTGTCCTGATAATTCTGTTACTAATTGAACATCACTTTGATTTGTAGCACTTACTTTTATGTATCCTGGTGTTCCATCAGTATTTGTTAACCACTTAATTAATGAAGAATGTTCAAGAGGTCCAACATAATATAATTGTCCATTTATACTTTGTAAATCTAGATTTCCTATTGTAACCTGACTTCCTAAGCTTGGTATTTCCCCTAGCTTTTTATCTGCTAATTTATATGCTACTTGCTTATCAATTATAGGAAGTTGTTTTAAATCAATATGTTCTATTTCCTTTGAAAACTCAATTTCCTTTACTTCTCCAATTAAATTACGGTGTTCCTTGTAATTTAAAAGTGGACTAAAGAATATCATAGTTCCCACATATCCTACTGCTCCAATAACGGCAATTATAAGATATTTCTTATCAAATGTCATAAATGAATATGCTATACTTACCCCTATTAAAACAGCAATTATATAGAAAAAGCTTAAGCTAAAATCTAAAACAAGTTTACTGTTAAAAGCTAGTACAACTGCTACAAAAATAAATGCAACTGCAAGCCAACTTAAATACTTAATAGGCGAACTTTTCTTTGGTCTTATTTCACGAATATTATCCATTAAATCCTCCATATTTTAATAATTTCTTTTTTTATGGTATTAAATCATTATACCATAAAATAATAATAAAAATATTTAGTTTTTGTAAACACTTATAATAAATTTAGATAAAAATAATAGGAACTAAAATTTAGTTCCTACTTACTACCAATTTCTTTTTCTTCTTCATTGTCTTTCTTACCTTTGTAAGAATTCATATATGGCATTACGTCTACTATTGCCATAAGTACTCCCACTGCTATAATTAATATTATTTGTAATAAATTCATAGCATCACTCCCTTTTAAGAGTTTCTAATATATTATATGTCCATTATCTTAAAAGGTACGTCATTTAGCTTTTTAACTTAACTATGCTTGCTTCTCGTGCAAAGTTTACAAAGTTATATAATATAAGAACATTATCAAAATAATTATTATTTGTATACTCCGTAATTTTTGTCATAAATGTTCTTAAGTCAACTACATGTATTTCCTCATAATTTTGAGTTAAAAATGGCACCATTGAATTTGCATAAGAATCCTTTATTATCAACAGCTTTTTTCCGTTTTTTAATTCTGTATTTTTAATTATAGTTAATGGATTATTTCCATATAAAAATAAAGAGTATTTATCTCTAATATTTAGCTTTTCATAATCATATAATGTATTATATTCCTTGTCATCTATTTTCATTTCAATATTATCAAATTCATAATAAGATAATAAATCTGATTCTATATTAAAGGGCTTTGCCTTTGAATAATACGTACCATAAAAATCTAAAACCTCTTCCTTTTTATAGTTTCCTAAGTGAATTTTAGATTCTCCTATACTTTCTATAAATTTACTATATGCAATAAAAGCTCCCTCTGTAGTCCAATGATGATCAGTTTTATAATAAATATAATTATCCTTATTATCTTCCATAGTCTTTCTTAAGTCTATTTCATTTTCACAATTTATTTTTTCATAAATACTTTCTATTTCTATATTTTGATTTATTAGTGGTGCTCCCTTAGGTAAATTTTCTTTGTAAACTTCATATGAATTTGGAACTATCATAAGAGATACAGGTGCATTTACAGAATCTATATATTTATTTATTGAATCTATATTTACCATTACTCTATTTTTATCAAGGATATTATATTTTTCAAATAAATAATCCTCTTTTCCATAAACTATTCCGTTATTTTCTATTTTACCCAAAATATATTCACTTCTAGATTTCAAATTAATCCAATCATCTCTAAAGATAAACTGATCATTTATATATTTTTCATAATCCTTTGAAAAAGCACCCTTAAAATATCCATCTACTGTAAATTTCACTTTAGATTTAAGTCCTCTATTTTCTAATTCAGAAAATTTCTTATCCTTGTTTACAACATCTAATATAGTTAATAAAAATATAATTATAAAAAAACTATATAAAAGCGGATTTTTTTTTCACCTACTAAGCACCTCCTAAAATCTAAAGTATAAAAATGGATTGTATGTTGCATCTACTAAATAGGCTACTGAAATTAAAAATATAATTATTAATATTGCTGTTTTTAACCATTTTATATCTTGTATTTTTTTGTATCCCAAACTTATTAATGGGGTAGAAAATATAAATGCTATTAAAAATGTTATACCATAATTTCTTAAATAATATATCCATCCACTTCCACCCTTATAAATAAACATGGTTCTAAAATATTCTCTTAATAAAGATAAATCTGTAATAGCAAATAATGTCCATCCTATTATTAATAAAAATATTACATAAATATGTGAAAATACCTTATGCTTATTTAAAAATCTTCCTAATGCTATCTTTTCTAAACTTATAAATACAAAGAAGAATAGACCCCATAAAATAAAGTTATAACTTGCCCCATGCCAAAAGCCTGTTAAAAACCAAACTATAAATAAATTTAAAAATAATCGTTTCCTTCCCTTTCTATTTCCACCTAAAGGTATATACACATACTCTTTGAACCATGATCCCAAAGTAATATGCCATCTTCTCCAAAATTCAGATAAACTTCTTGATATATATGGATAATTAAAGTTTCTTGGAAAATTAAATCCAAGCATCTTACCTAATCCAATAGCCATTAATGAATAACCATTAAAATCAAAGTAAATTTGAAGGCCAAAGGCTAGTATGCCCATCCAGGCTAATATTGTTGATATATTCGAAAAACCTATTTTTTCAACTTCAGTCCAAAGCATTCCTATATTATTTGCTATTAAAACCTTGCTTCCTAAGCCTAATATAAAAATTTCTATGCCTTCTTCTATTTGATTTTTATCTACTTCTCTATTCTGTATTTCCTTATTTATATCTGTATATTTAACTATTGGCCCTGCTATAAGCTGTGGAAATAAAGAAACAAAGGCTCCAAAATTTATAATATTTCTCTCTGCCTTTACCCTTCCCTTATAAACATCTATGCTATAAGACATTGTCTGAAATGTATAAAAACTAATTCCTAATGGCAATGTTATTTTCACATGGGTTAAAGCTAAATCAAAAATGCTATTTATATTATCTATAAAAAAGTTAAAGTATTTAAAAAAGAATAACATTCCTAAATTAAATATTAATGATGAAATTAAGAAACCTCTACATAGAGATTTATTTTCTCTATATCGTTCTATTCCTATACCTGCAAAATAATCTACTATAATTGACGCTATCATAAGTAAAAAATACTTAGGCTCTCCCCATGAATAGAAAATAATACTTAATATTAAAAGTGATAAATTCTTAAACTTTTTAGGTGTTAAATAATATACCCCTAAGGCTATTGGTAAAAATCGAAATATAAATAATATACTACTAAATACCATATCTTTCTCCTATAATAAAAGTTATAAAAAAGATGCTTTAAAACTATATTTTAAAGCATCTTATTAATTACTACTTTACAGCTTTTTCAAAAATCTCTAAAGCCTTACCTGAAACATCTTCTCCTGAACCTTCATAGTCAGGAATAATGAATAATCCTACATAGTTACCTATAACTTCAAGCTTTGCAGCATCAACTGCTTCTGGTTCTCCAGGATAGAAAGCTTGAGCTTTTTTATCTTCTAATACTTTTTCTAATGAAGCCTTAACTGAATCAGCTTTTCCATCTTTAGCTTTAACTACAGTTAATGATTCAAGTCCTGTATTCATCATACCATTTTCTATTGTGTATTCTTCTACATCATCTAGATTTAAATGATATTGTTCCTTTGCTAAATCACCTTCTACAGGTCCAGTTGGTCTCATTTCAATTGCTTCTTTAATTTCATTAACAATTTCTACTGTTGAAACATCTTTAGTTGAAGTTCCATCTCCACCCTTTGATGATGAACATCCTGTAATTGCTGCTCCAATCATAAATACTGCTAATAATGTAGCTATCTTCTTTTTCATATTTCTTAACTCCTTCTCTAATAAACTCAATTCTCGCCCAAAAACATTATACATTAAAATGTAGTCGTTTCCTACACATTTTTTAATTATTTTGCAGAATTTTATAAATAATTATAAGATAAAATTTATAAAACTAAAGCAACTACAATATATTATTTGTGCATAAGATTACATACACTCTACATATTGTAATTGCTAAACTATTATTGTAAATACTTTTAATATGTATATTCTTGATTTTCTCTTAAATTAAAGAAATCTGCATAATCAATTTCAAATAAAGGCTTTTTAACTTTTGAAACATCTATTTTTTCTTTAATTAATTGGGTTAATACACCTGCATAAGACAAGTCTCCTTGAATTACTGCTCCATATATTTTCCCTTCCTTATGGATAATCTTTTTATATCCATTTTCATTTATTTCAATTTCTTCTTTATATGTATCATCTTCCTTTTCCACCATTCCTAATGATAATGTTGGTAAGTTTACAAAACTCATGGTATTTTTACTTCCAAAGAAATCAGTCATTAAAAGTTCTCTTCCCGTCATATTATATGCTGCAATAATACCTTCTTTTGTAGCTGTTGGCCATATAGGATTTCTTCCTGTTACATCTCCTGCACCATAAACATCCTTAGTATTTGTTTCACCTTTTTCATTTATAATTAATCCAAATTTATCTGTTTCAACTCCACTATCCTTTAAAAATCCTACATTTGATCTTACTCCCGCTGTAACTACTATAAATTCACAAGGAATTTTTTCTCCTGTATTAAGTAAAAGCTCTTTTGGATTATTATTATCATCTATAATTAATTTTTCTGCCCTAACTCCAAACTTAAAGTTAACTCCTTTTTCTATAAACCTTTTTTCATATTCCTTTGAAGCATGAGCATCTAATTGAAGTGTCAGAATTCTATTCATCATTTCTACAACAGTTACATTTGCCCCTAATGAAATAATTCCTGAAACTGCATCAATACCAACTAATCCTGCCCCTAAAACCACAACATTTCTTAATGTTTTAGTTTTCTCCTTTATAAGCACTGCATCCTCAATATTTCTAAGCCCTACAACATTGTTAGCCTCTCTTAAATTTTCTATAGGTGGAATAAATGATGATGCACCACTTGATATTAAAACTTTGTCATAATCAATTCTTTCTCCACTAGATAATTCTAGTATATGTTCATTTGGATTTAAGCTTGTAACTTCTACTCCCTTTATCCACTTTATATTAAATTTATTAAAATAATCCTTTTCAGTAAAGTCTAAGGCTTTTATATCTCTTTTCCCCTCTAAATAATGATGCAATATACATCTAGAATAAACTTCTGTATCTTTAGATATTAAAATTATCTCAGCATCTTTATCTAATTCTCTAAGGGTTTTTGCCCCACTTATACCTGCTGCTGATGCTCCAATAACCACATATTTCATTAATCCTCCACCTCCTCTAAGGTTATAGCTGCCATAGGGCATCTAGCCACACATTGCGGAGTTTTTTCTTCTGTGCTCTGGCACATATCACACTTCATAATTTCCTTTTGCTTCTCCCTATCTGCTTTTAATACGCCATACGGACAAGCCATTATACACATATAGCAACTTGCACAGCGTGACTTATCATATTCAACATATTTAGTATCTGGATTTTTCTTCATAGCTCCTGTCATACATGTATAAACACATTCTGGCTTATGGCAATGTCTACAAAATATAGGCGCATATTGACCTTCACTATTTAATGTAATTCTAGTTCTTGTATCATCTGAATCATGAGCAACTATACATGCTGTAGTGCATGTAAGGCAACCTACACATTTACTTCTATCTATTTTTATTCTCTTCATACTTTCTTACCACCTATTAGCTAATTTTTTCAATATTAACAGCTATACATTTATAATAAGGTTCCTTTGAATATGTATCAAAAATTGATGGTGTTAAAGCATTCATTTCAATATAATGTATAGGTGCATATAAATGATCCTTTTTAACTGTACTACTTATTCTTACATCAAATTCGCTAGATTCACCATTTAGTGAATTAAGTCTAATTCTCTCATTTTCCTTTAATCCTAATTCTTCTGCAAGTTCTGGATGAATATGAACATATGAATTAGAAAGTGATACCTTTTCTACTAAAGGAATTTCTCTAGTTCTAGTTTGAGTATGCCATTGACCTACCGTTCCTCTTCCTGAATTTAGTATATAAGGATAATCCTTTGTTGGTAATGTAGGATTTTCTGCAACGTCTTCATACATAAACTTAACTTTACCACTTGGTGTAAAGAATTTATTATCTTCAAATAATCTTCTATTGTCTGAAGTAAGTTTTTCACCTTCCTTAAGAGGCCATTGTACTCCATTAGAATTTTTAAGCATATCATAGGTAACTCCTGTTATATCACAAGGCATTCCTCTACTACATTCCTTTAAAAGTTCAAAGGCATCCTTAGGAGTTTTCCACTTATCTAAATAATCTCCCATTCCTAAAGCTTTACCAATATCAAAGAATATTTCATAATCTGTTTTTTCATTTTCCTCTTTTTCTAATACAGGAAGCACTGCTGACATACGACGTTCTGTATTAATTATAAAACCATCCTTTTTTGTTGCTGGTACAGATGGCATAAATAAGTCTGCATAAACAGCAGTATCTGTATCATAATAAATATCTTGAACTACAAAAAACTCTAGCTTTTCCATTGCTTTTTTAAAGGTTCTATTATTTGCCCAAGAATGTCTTGGATTTGTACATATTACCCATAAACCTTTTATTTCTCCACTATTAACCTTATTAACTATTTCTGAATAAGGAAGTGTTGGCTTAGTAGGTAACATATCAGGGTCTATATCTAAAACTTCTGCTACTCTTTTTCTCCTTTTTTCATTATCATAATCTCCACCACCATATAATCCAGTAGTATTACTATAAACTCTTGATCCCATAGCATTGCATTGACCTGTAAAGGAATTTGGACCTGTTCCCGGTCTACCAATATTCCCTGTCATTACAGCTAAGTTTATAATTGCTTGTGCAGTTCTTACAGCTTGATATCCTTGATTTACTCCCATGGTCCACCAAATAGACACTCTTTTTCCATTGCGAATAGTTTGGGCTAAGTCTAATACACGCTCCTTTGATATTCCAGTTTCCTTTTCTACATTATCTAAAGTAAACTTTTTAACATGTTCCTTAAATCCCTCAAAGCCTTCTGAATATTTATCAATATATTCTTTATCTATCCAATCCTTCTCTATTAATAAGTTAGCTAATGTATATAAAAGAGTTAAATCAGTCTTTGGCTTAATGTCTATCCAAACATCTGCATTAATTGCTGTTTCGGACTTTCTTGGATCTACTACTATTAGCTTAGCTTCCTTATTATCTCTGATACGACTCCATGCAACAGGATGAGCTATTACAGGATTTCCTCCAATAATTATAATAGTATCTGATAGCTCTAAGTCTTCTAATGTATAAGGTGGTGAATCAAAACCAAAGCTTTGTTTATGTGCAACAACAGATGTAGCCATACATTGTCTTGTATTACCGTCACCATTAATACCCATATAGCTTCTTCCAACTAATCCAAGTAATGCACATTCTTCAGTTAGAATTTGCCCAGTACTTAAAAATGCAACACTTTCCTTACCATACTTTTCTTGAATTCCTGTCATTTTATCTACAAATATTTTATATGCCTCATCCCATGA
>NZ_JBOFYU010000082.1:0-1504 GCF_051654825.1 Clostridium sp. | reverse complement strand
CTATGTCATTGTAATACACAAACTCACTATCTACATTTAAACTAACATTAGCCCCACCACCAAACACATCATAAAACATACTTATTTTACTTGGGAATAATGGTAATATTTGAGGCAATAATTTATATTTCCCACCTATATAATTCATAGGACTTTTTATTAATTTATTTTCCATAATCAATCTCCTTAACCAATGAATTAAATATTTTAAATCTTAATCACATATTTCTAATGTAAACTCATTTAGTGTACCGCTATGACCACAATCAGTGCATATACATAAACTCATTTCAATTTTTATATTGTCTGGATACACTTCTACTCCATATCCACCGCAACTTTTGCATATTACTTCACATTTTAATTCACTCATTTTTAATTCTCCGATTCATATCTTTCTTCACTTATTTTCGCTATATGTTCACACAATTGCTTTGGTATTTTAGAACGTTCAGCGTATGTTTTTAATCCTTGAGTTCCAGTCCTACTACCTCTAGGAGCTGCAACATGGCAACTACTTCCTGGTTTACACAACGGTTTAAATTTAGGGTCAGGGTGATTAGTCCATATGTCAGTTGGTTTTTGCCTAGTATCCCCATAGCTACAATATCCTACTGTATGAATTGGAAATTCTTGCATACAATCCATTTTCCTCATTTTACCTCTTGGATTTTCTATAAAATAGTAGGTCGGATTCAATTCTTTTATTAGTGCTACTGTATACTCCAATAACTCTAACGCTTTTTTGGTTTCCCCTGTTTTAGGTAAATTAGTACCCTGTATCCAATGTTTGCCTATTGCTGCTACTGAAAACTTTTCACATGGAGGAGAAGCCCAAACTACATCTGGCTTGCCAAATTTCTCTAATATGTCTTCAGTTTTTATATTCATAATATCTTCATACCAATCAATACCTTCATGTCTCTTGTCTAGCTCTATGGTAAATGTCTCATGCCCTCTTTCTCTAAATGCTCTAGCTATAGACTGAGTGCCACTAAATAAATCTAATACTTTTAATTTTTTCATTCGATTTAATTCCCCCAATTATTATTAAAAAGTAGTCCAATGTGCAATACCTTCTTCATAAAGCTCTTTGTATGTCACATCACTATATTTTTCATTTAAACATTTTAATGAACAGAAATATTCATCTCCATCATTTATTGAATATCCATCTTCCATTTCTTTTTTACAAATATCACAAATCGTTAATTCTTCCATTCTAATCTCCTCACAGATAAATCATCTCTTTTATCTCTTGATTTATATTTTTATTATTAATTATTTGTTAACTTATATTATTTCTATAAGCTCCCAATATGTTAATTTCTTTCTCTTGCCATTGATTTTAACATATTTCTTAGCTGATATTAGCTCAAGGTCTATTTTATTATCAACGAAAAATCCATTTATAGTGTCTATTCCTATCGATGTTGTCTTTGCTCCATTGTCAGCTCTAAGTCCATAAGACTCTTTCAAAAATTCTTTAAAATCATCTTGAACT
>NZ_JBOFYU010000081.1:0-2543 GCF_051654825.1 Clostridium sp. | reverse complement strand
GATGCAGTTTTAGCATCATCAAAAAACATTTCATAAAAATCTCCTAGTCTAAAAAAGACTATACAATCCTTATAGTTTTCTTTTATTTCAAAATATTGCTTCATCATAGGTGTTAAAGCCAAATAAAATCATCTCCTTTATATCAGCAAGTAAATACTGATTTTCTTACTTTATAGTGTGATTATACTATAAATAGAATTTAATATAAAGTAAATGAATTTATAAGATAAAAAATGCATCTGGAATATTTACAGATGCATTTTACTTTACAGATCCACTTCTTTATTACTAATTATATGGTTTTTCTCCATAAGCCATTAAAACTAATTGTATTATAGTTGACTTTGGAGAATTATAAAAGTTTTTAAATTGATTAATAAAAGGTGCCATCTTTGAGTTTTCTGGTACATTTATTTTATTTACTTCCTTTGATATTAAGAAGGAATCCATACCAATTACATCACTATGATTTGCTAATACTTCGAAATCTAGATTTGTAAATCCCTTTCCTTTTAATAGCTTTAATAGCTTTCTTCCAATAAATCTATCTCCGCCATTACTTCCTTGGAAATTTGATAATGCTGAGTTTAATTGTGGCATCATTTTTTGGTGAGGATAAGTAACTCCCCATATATCATTATCTACATCTGTTATTACTACCTTTCCACCTGGTTTCAATAATCTATATATTTCACTAGTAGCCTTTGGTGTATCTGATAAATGTTGATATACATATCTAACTAAAACAAAATCATATTTATTACTTTCTAAAGTATTTGCTAATAAAGATTCATTAACAAAATGTATTCTATGGATATAGTCTTTCAACCTTTTTTGAGAGATAGTTATCATGTTTGGATCTATTTCTAAAGCGGTAATTTTTAAGTTAGGAAAATCCTTAAGTAAAAGTTCAGTAATAAATCCTGGGCCAGACCCTACTTCTAATACTCTCATTCCATCTTTCAAACCAAAGTACTCAAGATTTCTAAGTTCTTTTTTCCAATTCATTTTAGCTTGATATTCTAACCTACGTAACTCATTATTGAGTCCAAATGAATTATACATATTTTTATAAGACATAAAAAACTCCTTTTTTATTCACATTTATACTCTAATATATTTTCCTTATGCAAAAATGTGACAAATCTAAGGACTATGTAAATAATTCTATAATATCCTCTTCACTTAATGAAGAAATATCTTTAAAACTTTCATCTTCTGAATTAATTAAGCTAGAAGTTAATGTTCTTTTTTTATTTTGTAGATGCATTACTTTTTCTTCAATAGTATCCTTTGCTATAAGCTTTATTACTTCAACAACATTTTTTTGCCCTAATCTATGGGCTCTATCACTTGCTTGGTCTTCAACAGCTGGATTCCACCAAGGATCTAAATGTATTACAATATCAGCAGATGTAAGGTTTAATCCAGTTCCTCCTGCCTTTAAGCTTATAAGAAATACTGAGGTATCATCGTTATTAAAGCTTTGAACCATTGCCAGCCTTTTTTCTGATGGAATGCTACCATCTAAATAATAATTACTAATATCTTCATTTCTTAATCTTGTAATAAGATTTTTTAATACAGAAGTAAACTGTGAAAATATAAGTACTTTATGCCCCTCTTCTATACTGTTATTTAATATTTCTATTAAAGCTTCAATTTTACCATTTTCATTATTATAATCCTCCATAACTATAGATGGATCTATACATAATTGTCTTAGCCTAGTTATATACGAAAGTATTTCTATTTTACTAGTTTTAAACTCATCATCCTTTACCTTTTTACTTATAATATCCTTTGCATAATTTGCATATGTAGCATATACTTTTTGCTGCTCTATTGGTAATGATACAAATAACTGCTTTTCTATTTTTTCAGGAAGCTCCTTTAAAACATCTTTTTTATATCTTCTTAATATAAATGGAGATATTAGCTTTTGAACTTCACTTAGCACTTCTTTACTTTCATTTAGCTTTTTATGATATCTTACACTAAACCTTTTTTCATCATAAAGGAAGCCTGGCATTATAAAATCAAATATTGACCATAGCTCCATTAATGAGTTTTCTATTGGTGTTCCTGTTAATGCAAACCTATTTAAGGATTTAATTTCTTTTACTGCCTTAGCATTTATAGAACTAGAATTTTTTATATACTGAGCTTCATCTAATATACAGTAATTAAAGGTTCTATCTTTATAAAAATCTAAATCTCTCTTTAACAAGTTATATGTAGTTATTACAATATCGCTTTCCTTTATATCATTTAACATTAAAGCTCTTTGATCCTTTGTTCCATTTATAACCTTAACACTAAGTGAAGGAGCAAATTTTTTAAACTCATTTTGCCAATTATATATTAATGATGTTGGAGCTATTATTAATGCTCCACTTTCTTTTTTATTAGCTAAAAAGGATATTATTTGAAGGGTTTTCCCAAGTCCCATTTCATCTGCTAAAATACCACCAAAGCCTAGGTAGTCTAATGTATTTAACCAGTTTACTCCGTACTTTTGATATTCTCTTAATGTAGCACTT
>NZ_JBOFYU010000080.1:0-4462 GCF_051654825.1 Clostridium sp. | reverse complement strand
TTATTTATTTTAACTTAAGTAAACTTAAATGTCAAGATTTTTTTCAACGTTTTTGTGGAGCGGGTAGTGGGAATCGAACCCACCTTTCCAGCTTGGAAGGCTGGAGTATTACCGATATACGATACCTGCATATTTTATGTTTTAATGGAGCGGGTAGTGGGAATCGAACCCACCTTTTCAGCTTGGAAGGCTGGAGTATTACCGATATACGATACCCGCAAGCAATTTACGAATTTATTATATTCCATAATATATAGCCTGTCAACATTTTTTTATATACTCTGCTACTTTTTATAGCAGAGTATATTATCTTACTAAATCTATCTATTAAATATTATATCTCTTATAATAAAAACATCATCTTTATCTACTTTACCATCTTCATTTAAATCATACTGCTTTGCTATATTCCAATCTGATGATTCTATATTTTTGCCTATATTAGATGAAACTAATGAAATATCCTTTGTGTCTATTTTTCCGTCCCTATTTACATCACCTAATTCAGTTGTAATTACACTGCCATTAAGCTCATTTAAGCTTTCATTAATATTAGTAATTATCTTTGTTATATTAGCTATGCTACTATTTAAAGCTAATTCTGATTCTGCAGTCTTAAGCTCTCTTAATACCTTGTCCTTTCCACCTGGCAGATAATCACCTGGCATATATCCTTCATTTATTGTATTTAAATGTTCCTTTGTTTCATTAACTAAATTATTTAACTCTACTTTTAACTCATCCAGATTATCACCTGGATTACTAATGTTAAATCTACCTATTAAGCTTGAACCACTATATAATCCAATATCCTTTAAAATCTTTCTAGCAATTTCTAAATTACCTCTATGATTTGGAACATAATCCTCACTCATCCAAGATTGAACTAAGTAATCTTGGTTTTCACTTAGTTTATTCCAATAATCATAATGATCTATTACGGCAAACCCTCTTTCTGCTCCTACTTTTCTTACTATATTCACATACTCTTCTATATTATTTTCTTTAATTGTAGGAGTTTGCATAACAGGTAATGCTCCTATTTCTTCAATTTTATCTGCTAATAAGTTAAGATTAACTTCAAAATCCTCTGGGGATATATTTTCATTTCCTCCAACCATTAAAAAAACAGCCTTAGGTCCATGAAGCTTTACCCATCTATCAAAATTATTTAAAATATCTGTAGTAGTTGATCCATTTACACCTGAATTAATAAAGTATTTTGTCCTTCCTTCAAAACCATATCCATAGTCAGCTCTAATTCTTTCTTCTAGATATTCAACATAATTTCTATATCCATAAGTAGTAACCTTTCCCGCTGTTGACTCATCGCCTACAAATACAGTTCTCTTCCCTTCTCCCCCTGAAAATATTCCAGCTATTGAATCTGTATTTTGGACTTGATTTTCAGTTAAAATTTCTATTATTTCATATACCTCAAGAGGCTTATCATAAATATCTATATAAGATAATGCTCCATAATAATTCCATTTTCCTAGTTCTTGGTTATTTTTATTTCTACCTATATTTACTGAATCTGGTGTTTCTACATCACTAAAGAATCCACTTATATTTTCAGTGTGAATCTTAATTCCGTCTACATAAATAACTATTTTGTCTTCTAAAACATTAACAGCTAAAGTATGCCAATTACCATCATTATATCCTTGTGAATTCGTATTAATATTAACTTTTATTGAACCATTATTTCTTACTGAAAAATGTATTTTCCCATTTTCATTTATAGCTAAGGTTACCCCACTATCTGCATCCTTTGAATCTGTCATACTAAATATGGTTTGAGCTGCTCTTGGATTTTCTACATTAAATCTTGCTACTATAGTTCCTGTTGATAAATCCTTTATACTATTAATATCATCTGTTTTATCAATATAATCACTACCAATAAACTGCCTATTAACCTTATAACTTACCTTTGGTTCTTTATTATCTAATCCCTTATAATCTGGGTAATAAGCAGATTTTTCAATATATCTCCCATTATCCCCTTCTACCTTTATTGGATATGATAAATTTGCTGTATAACTATCTTCCGTATTAAGTCCTAATTCCTCAAACATAAGCCTAGCCATTTCTAAATGCCCTACTTGATTTGGATGAATCCAGTCATTAAACCATCTATTACTTACGTCCCCACTACTTTTTTCTCTTTCTTCCCAATACTTATAATGATCTATAACTATTATTTTTTCTTCAGTTGCAACCTTTCTCGCTACATCTAAATATTCATTTAACCTATCTCTTCTTTGTCCACTACTAGTCCAACTAGGTGCTGGCAATACATAGTTTGGAGTTTGTAAAATTGGTACGGCTCCAATATCTCTTATTTTCCTAACTATTTCTCTTAAATTAGATTCATATTGTTCAATTGTTATATTTGTATCTGTAGCACAATCGTTCATTCCTATCATTAAAGATACTATTTCAGGATTATAAAGCCCTATCCATGTATCAAATCCATTTAATACCTCTCTAGTTGTGCAAGCTGAATTACCTGTATTAATTACGAATTTTTCACTTACTATATTTCTATTTATATTTTCTCCTCTAAGCCTTTCATTAAAATGCTCTGAGTAACTTCTATAATTATTTGTATGAACTAATCCATGTGTAATACTATCTCCAGCAAAAACCATATTAAAGCCTTTATCCCCCTGAATTAACTCTACTGCCTTTTTATAATCATCAAGTTCCTTATTTTTAGAATACTTTTCTACAAAATCCTTTTCATTAGATATACTATTTTCATAGCTTGTACTGTTAAAACTTTCTACTTCAGTGCTATTTAAATTATTTGAATCTATATTAGTTCTAGCATTTATATTACTTTGAAAACATGTAGAGATAATAACACTAGCCATTAATACTGCTATTAAATTCTTTTTCATTTTTATACCCCCCAAATATTAATCTTTATTATTTTGCTGTTCTAATATTTATTGATACTGGCTTAGATTTATATCCATTATTATCTACCACCACTACTTTAAATCCATATATTGTATTACTTTTTAAATCATTAATTTTATAAGATAAGTCCTTAGTTTTTGAAATTTCCTTACCATCTTTATAAATAATAAACTCCTTATTATCTAAGGTATTTTCATAATTCCATGATAATTTAATAGACTCCTTATCTACCTCTAAAGCCTTTAAATTAGTTACCTTATTTAGAACACTTCCTGCTTCTTCATCATAAACCTTTATAGATTTTTCCTGCATTTTTACATTATATAAATTTCCTTTTGAATCTCCAAACTCACCAAAGCCTAAAGAAATATCAGATTTTTCACTAACTTTTTTTGACTTTAATACTATGTTTATAAAATCTTCATTTAAAGGCAAATCACTTCCATCTAAAGATGCTATAAGTATTTCTACTTCTCCATTCTTTTTAGATATACCGTCAACCATTATTTCTTCTTTTAAGCTTTCAACCTTTACTAAATCAAATATTTCTGAATCAAAATTAACTTTTAGAGTTCCTCCAAATAGGCTTATTTCTTTAGCCATTTCATATAAACCTAATGATAAGCTTATATCCTCTTGAATCTTTACTGAATCCTTTCCACTTATTTTTAAGCTTCCTATTTCTTCATCCTCTTGTTTTACACTTTTGTACACGTTTATTTCAGCAGCAGATCCAAGGTTATTTACACCTTCAAGAACTACAAATCTAACATGGGTTGCTTGTACATCCTCAAAATTTATAACCTTTAGTATTGCATCACTTCTTAAACTTCCTGTTTTAACTGTTTTAAACTCTATACCATCAGTACTAACTTGAATTTGATACTTTGTTATTGTTCCATTATTAGCACCATCTTGTCTTGGTAAATAGGTAAACTTATTTATAACATAACTCCCCCCCAAATCTAATGTTAAAGATTGGGGCACTTTATCTGGAACTCCAGACCATTTAGTATGCCATATAGTCCTTTCATTTCCATCTATAGCAAATGTAGCTAACCCCTCTGTTCCTATATTAGGATGCTCACTACTTGCTGTTATCTTCATTTGTGATTGTGGAATTAAAGCACTACCTACCTCGCTAGCAAATACATTTACATTACCTAAATTACTAAATGCTATAGTCATAGATAAAAAAGAAATCCTTGCTAAAATAATTTTTTTCTTCATTTAAATCCCCCTACGTATATATTTTTTTATATAAACTAAAATTAAAATAATTTTTAATATTTGAAATAGTTTACATATAAGTAAATTATTTCATATTGTTTTCATTTTTTCAAATATTTTTATATAATAATTTTCACTATTTTAAATTACCTATTTATTTTCTAATCGAGTAGGAGGTAGATAATTATTTTATCTACCGACCTCTCACACCACCGTACGTACCGTTCGGTATACGGCGGTTCATTAGAATTTAATGCATCATTTGATATGTTTGTGTTAGATTAACAAATCCTAGTGATTC
>NZ_JBOFYU010000079.1:0-6807 GCF_051654825.1 Clostridium sp. | reverse complement strand
GAATGTCCAAGTGCACCAAAGGGTGACAATAAGTTATATGCTGAATTTAGCATATTATCTTAATTAAATTATTAAAGGGGAATATGAAGTGCATTCGTATTCCTTTTTTATTAAGATTATTTCAAGCAATATATTTTATAAGGGAGAGGTAAAATTTGAAGGAATATAGGTTGTATGGATTAAATATAAAATCAGAAATAGAATTAGACCAGTTAATGCCTCTAAAGGAAAAAGCAAAAGATTATATTAATATAAAATATGGAGATATTCCAAATTATATAGAAGAAGAAATAAAAAAGGGTTCAACTATAAAGGTATCTAAAGAAGTTGTGTGGTTCAATATAAGAGAAATAGCAACATTTTATATTACTAATGGAAAAGATATAGTAGTAAGAAAATATAAAGATGCAGATATGACGCTTTTAAGGATTTACTTAACATGTAGCTGTATGGGCTTTATAATGCTACAAAGAGATATGGTAGCTATTCATGGTGGAGTAATAGTAATGAATGATGATGCAGTAATAGTAACAGGTGATAGAGGAGCAGGGAAATCAACATTAACTACTGCACTAAGAAAAAAGGGGTATCCCTTCTTAGCTGATGATGTAGCATCAACATTTATAGATGATGGGCCAATGATATATCCAGGCTTTCCATATCAAAAGCTTTGTGAAGATGCTATGGAAAGTATGGGATATAATAAGAAAGAGCATGAATACTTTTATGGTGATGGAAAGAGAAAGTACGTAGTCCAAGCTGTAGAAGATTTTATAAATAAAGAAAAAAGATTAAAGGCTATTTTTAACTTAAGAGTTGGAGATGTAGAAAAGGTAATAATAGAAGAAATAAAGGGAACAGAAAAATTAAGTATAATAACTAGAAATATTTATAGAGTAGAATTTATACAAGCCTTTGGTGGGATGTCTTCTAAATATTTTAAGGAATGTTTAGAAATAGCTAAAAGTATTAAGGCATATAGAATAATAAGACCTATTAAAGGCTTTACTACAAATGAACAAATAAAATTAATTGAAGAAAAAATATTTTGATTATAAATTGCAAAAAACATAATATTAAGAAAATTATTTGTAATATATTGAATAATATAGTAGAATATACTTATAAAACAAACAATAAACATATGAGAAAAAGGGTGAAAAATATGGGAAATAAAGAATGGAAAGATCCAGAAATGAAGGAATTATCTCTTAATGAAACAGAGGCTACATGTCCATATGATTTAGGTCATGGATATGATGATGTTAATCATACACACAGCTGTAGATGTGGAGTATCATTTCCTACATTTGCAGAATTAGTAGCACACGAAAGACAATTTACAAATGAAGTAGATGAAAATGGTGAAAAAGTTCATCAAATGTATTGTACAATAATTTCATAAGTAATTATAAATATAAAAGAAATTGATGAAAATCAATTTCTTTTTTTATGGGTATTCTATCCTAATATATGATAAAATACTAATTGATTATTAATAAAATTTTTTAAATTTATAAATTAAAATTATAAGAAAAAATTATTTTAAATCAGTATTAGAATAAGGAGTAGATATGTCTATAAAAGTAATGATATTTATAAGTATAATAGCAATAATAATGAGCCTAATAATATATACAATTATTGATAATAAAAGAATTAAGGTAGTAAGGGAGCTAATAAAGATAGATGGACTTCCAAAGGAATTTCAGGGATATAAAATATTGCAAATAACAGATTTACATTGCAAAACTTTTGGAAAAAATCAAGGTAAGCTTTTAAATATCATAAATTCAATAGATTACGATATAATTGCTATAACAGGTGATATGGGAAGTAGACATACCACAGATATATCTCCATTTACAGATTTATTAGATGGAATAAAAAATAAAGAAAATATATTTTATGTTCAAGGAAATAATGGACCAGAATCTATAAAAAAGATAAAGACAGGAAAAGGTAAAGAAAAGAAAGTTTATTATGAAATAACAGAAGTAGGAAAATTTCTACAGGAAAAGGGATGTAAGCTATTAGAAAAGCCTTATCCTATAAAAAGAGGAAAAGAAACCTTATGGATATCAAAGTTTTTAAATAAAGATGTATTTTATGATTTGGAGCCTAGGGCTAAAATAGAGGATAAAAAGATAGTAATTACTCATTATCCAATGAATAAATATTTTTATAAAAAGATAGCTCCACCATTAATGGCAAATTACGATTTAGTAATAGCAGGTCATTATCATGGGGGACAGTATAGAATACCATTTTATGGTGCATTTTTTGTGCCTGACTCTAATGGGAGTAATGGACTATGGCCAGAGCAATATGAAGTTAGTGGATTAAATACTTGGGGAAGTTTTAAGCAATATACTAGCAGGGGATTAGGGGCAAGCTGTGCTATAAAGATGTTAGAGTTTAGATTATTTAATACACCAGAAATAAATTTATTAACTTTAACATCATATTTAAATGAAAGTGAATAAGCAAAAGTAAATAATTAAGATTAAATTTCTACAAGGTTTATAAAAAAATAATTATTTGAATTTGAATAGCTACTACTCTATAAAGTTATGACTTTATAAAGTAGTAGCTATTTTTTATTATGTTATGTTTTAACTTAGTATTGGTAAAATTTATATTAAGAGTTAAGAGTTAAGAGTTAAGAGTTAAGAGTT
This sequence comes from Clostridium sp., assembly GCF_051654825.1. Taxonomy (GTDB): domain Bacteria; phylum Bacillota; class Clostridia; order Clostridiales; family Clostridiaceae; genus Clostridium. Next base: position 4,129 of record NZ_JBOFYU010000079.1, on the reverse strand, counting down.
AAGAGTTAAAAAGTAAGAGCGAAGAGTTTAGTAAAAACTCTTTAGGGAGTTTTATAGAGTGCATTTTACTTAGGAAAATTAATTTTAATTAACAATTGTAAAATAATGGTAGATAATATTTTAAATTTAGTTTAAAATATTATTGTGGGTTAGTAAGTGTGAAGGGGTGTGAGGTATATGGTAGATATCAATTTTCAGTTACCTGGAACAATGAATAAAATGGAAGATTATGATAGGGTAATAGAAAAGGTTAGAGCTGTCGAAAAAAGTGGAATAAATAAAATTGTAATAGCTCCTTGTTACGACAAGGAAGTTTATGAACAAAGTGCAAAAGATATAGAAGCAATAGTAAACAAAATAGGATTAAAATTAAAAGAAGAAGATATAAAGGTTGATGTATATCCTGGACACACCATGTTTGCAGATAATAAAAATGTAATAGCATATCTAAATGGTGAAGTAAATACGTTAAATAAGGGAAGATATATTTTAATAGATCTTAATGGTAAGGTAAATAACGAAACATTAGATGTAATATATGAATGTACTTTAAGAGGGCTAATTCCGATAATAGCACATCCAGAAAAATATAGAGATTTACATGTTGATAAGAAAAAAATAGATGAATTAATAGAAATGGAATGTTTGTTTCAATTAGATTTAGCTAGCTTAAATGGAGACTTTGGTAGATATATAAAAAGGCTTGCAAAGAAATTATTAAAAAAGGATTTATATGACTTTATAGGAACAGAAGAAAGTTTTAAAATAGCAAAAATTCCAAGGAAAAAGTTAGATATTTTTAAAGAAAATGGGATGAAATTATTAAAAGATGAAAGAATAGAAAATCATATAAAACAAAAGAAGATAAAAGTGGGAAAAATCAAATATTCTGATGATTATTTTAAAATGTAAATAAAGAGAGAAATAACAAGAACTAACTATAAAAATGTCGATAAAAGTAGGCTGTAGTTGGTTCTTTTTTAGTATTTAAAAAGTAAAATTAAAGCTTAAATTTAAGTTTACAAAATTTGTGAAAAGATTGTTGTAAGTATAGAAACAAGCAAAAAAATGTTATAAAATTCACTATAGGGGAAAAAGGATTTTTAGGGAGGATAAAAAAATGGTAGATGTGAATTGCCAATTACTTGCAGAAAAAACCATAACAGAAAGTCACTATAATAATGCATCTGATTACATAAAAACTTTATCAAGAAAAGGGATAAAGTCTGTAGTACTTACTTCAGAGTATAGTGAAAATGGGGAAAACATTTCAATTGATGAAATGAAATCTAGAGTTGCAAAAATTAATGAGAAATTATCTAGAAGTAATGTAAATGTTAAAGTATACTACGGACAAGTTCTAGATATTTCAGAAAACACAATGTTTGAAGCTATAGAAGGAAAGGTTCAAACAATAAATAATTCTAAATATATATTAGTTGATATGAAAGAAGATATGTCAAAGAATAAAATTGAACAAACATTTGAATTAGTAGTAAAGGGTTTTACACCTATAATAGTAAGTCCAGAAAGATATGAGCAAATTAAAGAAAAATCTTCAAGAATAGAAAAGCTAAAGGAAATAGGATGTTTATTTCAATTAGATTTAAATAGTTTAGATGGAGTTTATGGAAAAGAAGCAAAAAAGACAGCTAAGCTTTTATTAAAAGAAGGTATATATGATTTTATGGGAACAAGAGCTAATCAAAACATTCCAGAAACAATGAAATTAAAACATATGTCTTCATTAAAAAGTTATGAAAGTAAATTCGATAGAAATGGAACAAAGGCTATAAATAATGAAGAAATACTAAATCATACACAAAGAAGATTAAAAAAGAAAAGCTTTAGTTTCTCAACTATTTTAGCTAGATAAATTATATTATAAAAATACCCAGTATAATTAAGCAAATCCTATTATAATAGATAGGGGGAAGCTTAATCTACTGGGTATTTATTTATTCACCGTATATAAATTCACGAATTTGGTTTTTAGTTTCTTCGTTATCAAATGTTAGATAGTAAATTCCATCTATAGTTTCACCTTGGCAAAATCCATCTCGTGGGAATCTATCTTCTTTTAAAGTTGGAGATTTCATATCAAAGATAGTAGTTCCAAGTGAAAGTAATTCAGAAGTAGAAATATTAGTTTCTATTAAAGGTAAAAAGTCATTTAATAATGATGGATATTGAGTTGGATTAATTTTTATAGCTTTTTCAAAAATACCCTTCATTATAGTTCTTTGTCTTTCTGTCCTTTTATAGTCGCCTCCTTCAGCATATCTAATTCTAGTATAAGCTAAAGATTCACCACCATCTAAAATATAAGAACCTGGTGCTGTAAGTAAAGGCTTGCTAGCTCCTGTTTTACTATTAACACTATTAATGTGATTATTTATATGAGATAACTCATCTTCTTGAAGAGTTACTTCTATTCCTCCAAGCTTATCTATTATGATTGGAAGAGAAGTAAAGTTAACTGACATAAACTTGTCTACACCAACTTCGAAGTTTTGATTTATAGTGTTTAAAGCTAGTACAGAATTACCAAAGGCAAATGCATGATTAAGCTTATCCATACCATAATCAGGAATATTAACATAGGAATCTCTCATTAAAGATGAAAGTTTAATTTCCTTTTTATTAGGATCTATACTTAAAATCATTATTGTATCAGAACGACCAACAGAAGCATCAGGAGCGTCAATTCCAAATAAAGCTATATTTATAATTTTTTCATATGTAGGGTATTGAGATAGCTCTTCTTCAGTTTTTGGAGTAACACCAATCTCTTCTTTAGTAGTTTCTACACGATTGATTTTACTTGATAAATTATAGGCATAAGCCCCTAATCCTAAAACTACTGTTAAAGGTATAGCTAAAATAATAAGTATAGCTATCAACCATAGTTTTGTTTTCTTTTTCATATTACACCTCTCAAAATATTATCCTTTAAATAGCAAAATAATAAAAAAAAGTAACAGATAATTACTTTCCTGATAATTATACACTAAAAATATGAAAAGCATATAATTTTCTCCGTATCTTCTGTACAAGCAAATTATAGAAGGGTGAGACGAAAGTTTAATTATAATTTTAAAAATATTTAAAAAATAACTTAAAAAACTTGGCTTTATAATTACAAATTTAGAATAAAAATATTTATAAGTAAAAAAATGCAAAAAAATGATAAAAAAACATTAATTTCTTTAAAAAACACTAATAAAAAACACAACAAAAAAATCGTACAACATATTTCGACAACAACTTTTTCTTTGAAACAGTATTTTTTTAATGGATAAATTTAATTAAAACAATATTAAAATATCAAAAAGCATAAAGATATAAAATGCAAATGTTTACTTATGTATTATTTATAAATAATTTGTCAAATTTAATTTGGGAAAATATTCTTATAAAGTTATTATTTATTAAAGAGAGAGGGGCGAATAACTTTTATTATATTGATATTATGATATAATTTAAAGGTCGAAAAAATGAATTTTTAATAAAAAAGTAATAAAGAATTGAAAAACATGCAATATTGGAGGGCTTAAATATAAATGGAAGAACAAGTAATTAGTATAGAAGAATTAATTGAATCATTAAAGAAAAGATGGAAGCTTATTGTAGCAATAACAGTAGTTGCAACATTAATATCAGGTATTGTTAGCTTCTTTATATTAAAACCTGAATACGAAGCTAGTACAAAGGTCTTTATAGGAAAAGAGGAAGCAGCAGTAGAAGGATATAATCAAAATGATGTAAATATGTATCAAAAATTAATGAAGACATATGCAGAAACAATTAAAACTAAAGACTTAGTAGGAAGAGCAATAGGAAATGTATCTACAGATTTAACAGCTGGACAAGTGTTAAGTGGATTAACAGTAGTTCCAGTAGCAGATACTCAAATCCTTCAAATAAAGTTTAAGGGTGGAAATCCAAGTGAAGTTGCTTCAATAGTAACATCAGTAGGAAATGAATTTATAGAAACATCTAAGCAATTAGTACCAAATGGTAATATTCAAATAATAGAATCAGTAACAACACCTAAAAATCCAGTAAGTCCAAATAAAAAGATGAATATAGCAATAGCATTTCTTTTAGGATTAATGGTAAGTGTAGG
>NZ_JBOFYU010000078.1:0-5658 GCF_051654825.1 Clostridium sp. | reverse complement strand
AGTCTTTATCTATTATTAATACGTTCCACGTGGAACATATCAATATTTTAAGGAGTCTTTATGCGAAAAAGTATCTTCAATACCTTATTAAATTTAACCATATTATATATTGTGTGTTATATTGGCTTATTTATAGTTTTTCAATTTTATATTCCCAACCTAGGAGATATCACTATAACTGTTGTTCCTAATGAGAATACCCCTGAAATTCAACAAATTAATCTTTCACTTAATAAAATGTTTGATAAATATTACCTTTTAATATATGAAGAAAATGTCGAAGATACTTGGATGTACTTTTATCAAAAAACTCATGATAAATCTAGTGAGTTCTTGATTTCTCAATTTATTCCTAATCCTAAAAATAAATATGTACTTCTAGAGGGCGATAATCTAAAAAATACTTTTAGTTTTAAAATGAAATCTAAGTATCCAATAACTTATATGTCTAATAAAGAATCTAAATTTCATCTCTATTATATAGTACCTTATAAGTTTTTTCCCTTTCCTACTTTTTACTACAGCAAACATTTCACATTCTTTGTGGATCCTATTATGTAAAAGGAGATAGCTATGAAAAGCCTATTTTTAATTATTATTATTTTCAAAGTCATGCGTTCTGCTTATTATAATCACAAAGACTTAGAGCCCTTTTTCATTTTTAAGTGTATCTTTTATTTATTTGCAAGTAGCATCCACTCTGTCGTTGTCAATATCCCTTTACCCCTCGGTGCTTGTATTATGTTCATCGCTTATCTTTTTGATACTAAAAATAGAACTATTAAGTTAAAAATGATTGGTACGGGCCTATTAGTTATTATTTTATCCAATTTTAACTTTAATTCGATTTCTTATCCGCTTCAAAAATTATATATGTATGATACAACTCATGATATCCAAAAGATTGAAGTATTTGCTCATACATCTAAAAATGCTGATCCGCTCTTTGCTATAACTGACCCACAAGAACTTTCTGATTGGATCACCTCACTTCAATCAAGTACTCCTTATAGTTCTTGGAGTACAAAAACACTTCCTAGTGATTATGGCTATTTATTAAAATTAACTTCCCCTAAAAATGTTGAAACTATTTTTTTAAGTTCTAATGCTAGCCAGTTTTCAAATGTTTTCTTAGGAAATAAACAAATCCCTTATACTAATTCAACTATTTATTCCCTTATAAATAAATTTCATCCACTTAATCCTACAGTTTTAACGATTAACACATCAAAAGAATCAGCAATTAATATTACCTATCCTATGATTTTGACTATTCTATGGAGAAATGTTACTTGGGGTTCCACTGAATCTGTTTCTAATTATGAACAAGAAATGTTTTCAATTCCTGCTTATTTATTTTTTGATACTAATTTAGGCTGCAAACTTTCCTTCTCACATAACTTTGAATATGCTTATATACATAATAGAGGTGTTATGAAACTATCTTCTTATTTAAAAAATATGCTCAATGAACAATTTATTTTATCTCAACTGGATATCACCGAAGAACTAGACATATTTGAACCTGCTCACACTTCTACAAAATCTACTAATACGCTTAAATTTTCTATCGAACCTGATGAAAACGATCTCTACTATGGATTTTACCGTGAAGACTATAAGAATGACGAAAAAATATTATTACATACTGTAAATTCCTCCAATGCTAAATATTTTCTATTAAAGAATCCCTACATACTATTATTAGATGAGCGTTCTCCCTCTCAATATTTTTTAATGCTTATTAATCAAAACATTCCTGAGAAACATCGTTATATCGAAAAAAATCAATCTATCCCTCCTCACTCTATTTCAATCTGTCCGCAAAATACTAAGTTTACTTATATTGTTGAAAACCAAGAAAATTCTATTCTATATTTTGTAGATAATTATTATCACTCTCCTATTTCTATTACTACAGGTATTATTAATGATTCTCTTTTCTTATCTGATGAATATATTGTATTTACTCAGCAAATAGATAATGATAATTTACTTTGCATTTATAGTACAAATCAATCTAAAGTTGTCAAATATATTCTCATTCCTGGAAATATTACATTAATCGAAAGTGGCAATAATAAAATTTACTTTGCTGTTCAAAAAGTTGATAATATGAACCTTAAACAAGGAATATTTTATATTGATACCACTTTAACCATTCATAAATTTGAATAAAAATAAAGATAGCTTAAATTTCTTTTAAGCTATCTTTATTTTTATTTATTTCCTATATGTTTTTTTAATATATTAAGTGGGTCCATAAACTTATCTTTTAATAAAGTTGTATTAGATATATAAGGTAAATAAAATCTAAACGTATTTTCAATAACACTTACTTCTAGAGGAAAATCAGGTCCAATTTCTCCATCTATATCTGTAACAAAACTTTCTCGGCTATTATTACATTCTATTTTCAGCTTAGATGTTATAAGATAATCTACGTTAGGGTCTTCTAAATGTTCTCCTTGTAAAACTTTTAGAAATAATAGTGGTACGTCATATATTCCTACATCTTTAATAGCTACTACATCAAACTTTCCATCTTTTATGCTCGCATTTTTAGCTAATTTATTAAATCCTCCCGCACCTTTACCGTTAAATATCAATACCAATACATACTTACCTTCTATTCTCGTTTCTCCATCAGTTATTATTAAGTCCATAGCCTGGTAATTATGCAGCTCTTCAATTCCTTTTATGTAGTAGGCTAATTTCCCGAAATTCTTCTTTAATTCTAGATCTATAATATGTGATACACCACTAAAAAGTCCCATATTACATACATTAATAAAATACTTTTCATTAACTCTTCCAATATCCACATATTCTATATTTTGTTGAGCAATTATATCTAATGCTCCTCTAGTAGTCATCGTAATTCCAGCCGTGTGAGCAAAATCATTGGCAGTTCCTAATGGCAGAATCCCTATAGGTATATCTAGGCCTTTTTTTGCCATCCCATTAATACACTCATTAATTGTTCCATCTCCACCTGAGACAATAATCATATCTGTATTACTATTTGTTATATGATCAATAATGTACTTTTCTATTGCACCCTGTGTTTCACTTCTATATAACCGAAGTTCATACCCCATAGATTGTACTCTTTTGATTATATAATCTAATTCTGTCGTAATTTGTCTATTCCCTGCCTTAGGATTATATAATAATATTGCGCTTTTCATTTCATTTCTCTCCTAACACATGTTATCCACAATACTTTATGCTAAAGTAAAATTTTTTTTAACTTGTGGATAACTTTAATTAAAAAATTTTTTATCCCTTGAAAATAAAGGTCACACTCTATTTCTTCTTTATCCACATCCATGTGTATAAGTTAAAGTTTATTTTACTTATTTCAAATTGTGTATAAGTATTATATTATATTCTTTTTCTTTTTATTAACAAGTTCATATTTATATATTTTTCGACATTCATCTATTATTTTATCTTTACTTGTCCTTTTTATTATATGATATTTTTCTATATTCATGCTTAATATGAGCTTAAATATTTTATTAAAAGCTACTTTACTCAAAATAAAGCTACCTTTAACAAGTTTTAAAGGGAGCTTTATTAAATTTACATTTGTTCTGGTGCTTTTATACCTAATAAATATAAAGTATTTTTTAATACATATTTAACTGCAATAACGATTGATAATCTTGCATTCTTAATATTTTCATCATCTACTAAAATAGCATTATCATGATAAAACTTATTAAATGCCTGAGCTACATCAACTGCATATCTAGCCATATAAGATGGTTCATATTTAGCTGCTGCTTCTTTAATCTTATCTTCAAATGCAGCTAATGCTTTAACTACACCAACACTAGCTTCATCTGTTAGCACACTATAGTCTATGTTAAGTACTTTATCTATATCAATTCCTGCCTTGCGAAGTACACTACATGCTCTTGCATGAGTATATTGTACATAAGGACCCGTTTCTCCATCAAAGTTTAATACTCGCTCCCATGAGAATTGAATATCTTTGATAATATTATTATACATATCATCAAAAATTACTGCTCCAATTCCAACTTGCATAGCTACTTCTTCTTTATTTGGTAAATCTGGATTCTTTTCTTCAATAACTTGTTTAGTCTTATCTACCGCTTCTTTTAAAATATCTTCTAGTAATAGCACGTTCCCTTTACGCGTTGATAATGATCCAGACTCCATACTTACCATTCCAAATGGAACGTGAACTAAGTCCTCAGCCCACTCATATTCCATTTTTTCTATAACTTTAAACCACTGTGCAAAGTGAAGATTCTGTTGAAGTGCTGTAACATAAATGCATTTTTTAAAATCATAAGTTTCTTTACGATATTTTGCAGCTGTAATATCACGGGTAGCATATAGTGAACTACCATCTTTCTTAGTAATTAAGCAAGGAGCCATATTTTCATTATCTAGCCTTACTATTTTCGCCCCTTCACTTAATTCAATAAGACCTTTTTCTTCTAATTCTGCTATAACTGTAGCCATTTTATCATTATAGAACGCTTCACCATTATAACTATCAAATGTTACACCTAACATCTTATATACTCTCTCAAACTCATTTAAGCTGATCTCTTTAAACCATTTCCATAAAGCAAGTGCTTCTTCATCTCCCTGCTCCATCTTAGTAAAGTAATCTCTTGCTTCTTGCTCTAACTCTGGAGTTTTTTCTGCTTCCTCATGGAATAACACATAGATTCTAAGAAGTTCAGAAATTCCCTTTTCCTCAACTGCTTCTTTACTAGAATAGTTTTTATAGGCTACTATAAGTTTTCCAAACTGAGTCCCCCAGTCACCTAAGTGGTTAACACCTTCACATTTATAGCCTAATGCTTCGAAAATACGATATAAACTATGTCCAATAACTGTTGAGCGAAGATGTCCTACATGGAAAGGTTTTGCAATATTAGGAGAAGAATAATCAATAACTACATTTCCTTTATCCTGTTCTTTTGCTAATCCATATCCTTCTTTTGCTTTAAGTATTGTATCCATTACATCTTTCACTAAAATTTCCTTATTTACAAAGAAATTAATGTAGGCATTAACAGTCTCAACCTGTGCTAGGAATTCTACTTGTGGCAATGATTCTGCAATTTCTTTTGCAATAATCGGAGGTGCTTTTCTAAGTTCTTTAGCTAATTTAAAGCATGGAAATGCATAATCTCCCATCTCTGTATTAGCAGGAACTTCTATCATGTTATAAATCTCTTCAACTGAAAGAGCCGTTACCTTTTCAGCTAAGATTTTAGCTAATTCTAATTTAAAATCTTTCATTTTTATTCTCCTCTTTTGCTTATTTTCTTATCTATTTCAATCTAGTCTAATCCGTTAGATAACATTCTACTGTTACTCTATTGTACCTAATTCTCCCTTGTATATCAAGGACACATATTTCACACAATTCTCTATAAGTTTTATTAGATTTTTTCCTAAATCTACCTATATCATACACTAAAATGAGGCCTAGCTTATTTTATATCACTAGACCTAGTATGTAATAATGCTCTATTATTTTTTCATAGGGATTTTTATTCTAATCTCATATCCATCATCTTCTTGTTGCATTGTATATTTAGCATCTATTCCTGATTGCTGTATCATATCTACAGCCTGTGTAATTGTATTAGTAAATAACCT
>NZ_JBOFYU010000077.1:0-4763 GCF_051654825.1 Clostridium sp. | reverse complement strand
AAAACTGTGCTATAATAGTATAATTGAGTAAGCTAAAGCTTATTCTAACAACAAAGGAGAAAATATGTTATTTAAAGAATTAAATATAATAGAACCAATATTAGAGGCATTAACCATAGTAGGATATGAAAGCCCTACAGAAATACAAAAAAATTCAATTCCAGTAATATTGGAAGGAAAAGATATCGTAGGTTGTGCACAAACTGGAACTGGTAAAACAGCAGCATTTGCAATACCACTACTACAAAATATAGTTAAAGACAAAGAAATTACCAAAGAAAGAAACATAAAGGCTTTGATTCTTGCACCAACAAGAGAGTTAGCTATTCAAATAGAAGAAAACTTTGCTACATATTCTAAGTTCTTAGATATTAAGGATACAGTTATATTTGGTGGAGTAAATCAAAGCTCCCAGGTAAGAAAGATTAAGGCTGGTGTAGATGTATTAGTTGCAACACCAGGAAGACTTTTAGACTTAACAAACCAAAAACATATTGATTTAAAAAACGTAAAATACTTTGTGCTTGATGAAGCAGATCGTATGCTAGATATGGGAATGATACACGATGTTAAGAAAATAATATCAAGACTTCCAAAAGAAAGACAAAACCTTTTATTTTCAGCAACTATGCCAAAAGAAGTTGTAAAACTTGTTAATTCTATCGTAAAAAATCCTGTAAATATAGAAGTTCAGAAAGTATCATCAACAGTAGAAGTAATAACTCAAGGTGTTTATCATATTTCTAGAAATGAAAAAAAATCATTACTTTTACACCTGCTAAAGAATAAGGATTTTAAATCAGTTATAGTATTTTCAAAAACTAAGCATGGTGCAAATAAGATAGTTCGTGATTTAGAAAAAGCTAAAATAAATTCAGCAGCTATTCATGGTAATAAATCTCAAAATCAAAGACAATTAGCTTTAAGCAACTTTAAACAAGGAAATATAAGAGTTTTAGTTGCTACAGATATTGCAGCAAGAGGTATTGATATTGATGAATTATCTCATGTAATAAATTATGATTTACCAGATGTTGCAGAAACTTATGTTCACAGAATTGGTCGTACTGGTAGAGCAGGTGCCGTAGGAGTTGCTATAACCTTCTGCGATAAAGAAGAAAGTACAATGCTTAGAAATATAGAAAAAGTTATCGGAAAATCTATCCCTATATTACAAAAGTAATAATGAATATAAATAATTATATATTAACCAAAAAGGAGCCCTTAGAATTACTTCTAAAGCTCTTTTCTTTTGTTTTGAACTATTTGATTTATACCGATTTTAATAATATCTTACTTTATTTCAAAAGAAGAATACTTTTCAAATTATGATATTATGTAAATTAGTAATGTTTGAAAGGATGTGTTTAGTATGACATTTGATTTTAAGAAAGAATTCAAGGAATTGTATAGACCTAAAAGTATTCCTCAGATATTAGAAGTTCCAAAGGCTAATTATCTTGCAGTTCGTGGAAAAGGAAATCCAAACGACGCAGAGGGTGAATATGCAAAGTCAATTCAATTATTATATTCAATAGCATACACATTAAGAATGAGTTATAAGACAGATTATAAAATTGAGGGCTTTTTTGAATACGTTGTTCCACCATTAGAAGGTTTTTGGTGGCAGGATAATATTAAAGGTGTTGATTATTCAAATAAAGATACCTTTAGATTTATTTCTATTATACGATTGCCTGATTTTATAACAAAACAAGATTTTGAATGGGCTATTGAAACAGCAACTAATAAGAAGAAAATGGATTTTTCTAAAGTAGAATTTATGACTTATGATGAAGGCTTATGCGTTCAATGTATGCACATTGGCCCCTATGATAATGAGCCTGAAACAGTTGAGAAAATGCATGAATTTTTAGAAGAAAAAGCTTACTCATTAGATATAACTGATGAAAGATATCATCATGAAATATATATATCAGATCCAAGAAAATGTGATGTAAGTAAACAAAAAACAATTATAAGACATCCTATCAAGACGTTGTAATTGTAATGAATGATATATTTAATTAACAGTTTTAATATGTTGAGACAAAGCCAATGCTTGTTAGCATTGGCTTTATGTTTTTTCACTAAATTAATGAAACTAAAAAAATATGTTAAAGATTACTTAAACTTCTCTGGATTCACAACTTTCATTGATAAGATATGACCACATTTTGTACATATATCTGCTATAACTTGAGAGCCAGTTTTAAATATACCATTTATAGGAAACATAGAGCCTTGAGCATATTGCTTTCCCTTACCAATCTCTTCACAGCCGCAAATCGGGCATTTATTACTATCTTCCATATAATCACTCCAACTGTTGATTTGTTTTATAACAAGTTTATTTACTATATTATAACCAAATTACTTGTATTTTACAAATAACTGTAAAATTTAAAGTTTGCAATACTACCTTAAGTATATACATTAGGGTAAATCTCTATGAAGATACTAAGTTAGTCAATAATGATAACATTCAAGGTGATGAAGAGATTAATAATGATACTATATCTGATGATGGCATAGAAGAAATTGATAAAAATGATGATGAAATTAAGGACGGTATAGAAATACCTAAAATTAAGATAAAAAAGGAAGAAGAATATGTTCATGTATCAAGAGTACCTACATTAGTTTATGAAGGTAATGTATATTTATCTAATTCTAATAAAATATCAGTAGAAGATGGAATTGAAAATACTTCTTTCAATAATATGTGGAACTATATTCAATAATGTGAATCTATGTAACATTTGTGCATATACACCTTAAAAAAGGATGCTAATTAGCATCCTTTATCTTTTTTTAATCTATTAGCGATTATATAATGCCCACATATTTCTAGCCCTTTTATATAGTTCGTTAACTTCTACAGCATTATCATTTATTAATTTTAAATATTGAGGGTTATCTTTTTCTAGTGGATTCATATTATCATCTACGTAAATCTCATAAGACATATTATTCTTTTTATCTCCCAGTATTAACCCATATTCAAATCCACCTGTAAATAAGGGCCATATAATTATACTTTCTGAACTATTATTTTTTGATATATATAAATTTCCTGTAAGCTCCATATAATTAGGCTTTTTTACTCCATAAGTATATCCATCTTTATTTAGTATAGTATATCCATACTCATTTTTAGGAATATTTTTAGTGAATTGATGGTATTTAATTCTTGTTGAAAAAAACCACATTATATTTACAAATACAAAAATTGATACTATTAATATGAAGATTTTGTTATTTCTAATTTTCATAGTTAAAAACCGTATTTCCTTTCTTTTTATGTTTTCATCGTGAGCAACTAATATAACAGTTTTGCCTTGTCCATTTAAATTCTTCAAAATATTTATTACTTTGTCTATATTTTCTTTATCAACGGAACCTGTTGGTTTATCAGCTAAGATAATATCACACTTTTTTAAAATAAATTCTTTTTTATATTGTTCTCATTTGTGCAACTTATTAAGCATTTAATAGATAGTTGTCATACTTATTATACCATATTTTACATTTATATTATAAATATAAGAAGTATTACTAATCTTATTATATTTAGATCTAAATTATTTTAAAAATATAAATAGTTAAAATATGGTATAATACTATGAAGTAAGTTTTAAATTTGAGCAATAATTGTATCTTTATACGAAATAAATATTTGGAGGTGTATTATGAAATCTTTATTAAAGGTATTAGCATTCATTCCATTATGTATAGAATTATTACTGTTACTTACTATATTTCCAAAGAAAGCAATGGGAGTTGTAGGGGGCATACATATTGTAATTACAGTGCTATTAACAGTTGTAGGAATAGGTATAGTAAGTAGAAAAAGATTCATTCAACAAATTGGTATTATGGCATTAGTTGCATTAACTTTATTACTTGGCATTATGGGTTATTCTGACTTCGTGAAATGGTTTAGTTCAATAGTTGGAGTTGCAATTTTTATATATTTTACATTTCTAAGTATAGCAATAAAAAAGTTAGCAATATCATAAGCGTAAATGAGTACTACAGTTAATGCTGATAATAGTCCAATAGAATCTGGACAAGAATATAGAATGCAATCATTTTAATTTGAGAGTCAGTGCCGCTATGATATGGAATATATAAGTCCAGAGTCTGATGTAAATTTTAAAACTAATGAGAATATGATTTATAAGATTTCAATAGAAAAAGACTCATTAGGAAATTTAGAATTCATTTTAAGTGAGTAATAGCAATAAATTGTTAATGAGTAGGTTATATATACGGAGGGAGTAACAGACTTATTTGGTGTTGGAAATAATGTTCCCACAAGTTTTTTACACGGAACTGTAAATATCACTAGATACTTTTTTAGGAGGCTACTATGAAAGATAAAATAATAAAGTACTTGTTAACTAAATATGATCCCCATACCATAATATTATATGGGTCTTATGCCAATGGTACTAATAATTTAAATAGTGATTTTGATGCATTAATAATCACAGACAAACAATTTTCAGCTCATGATGCTACTGAAATAGATGGAGTATTATTAGATGTATTTATTTATAATACATCTAGCTTTGGAAATGAAATAAATTTCAATGAATATGTTCAAATACATGATGGTTGTATAGTTCTAGATAAGTATGAAACTGGAAAATATCTTAAAGAAAATGTTTGTAAACTTATCAAAGAAACTCCTAAAAAATCTAATGAAGAAAAACTACAACAAATTAAATGGTGCGAAAAAATGCTTTCTCGTATAG
>NZ_JBOFYU010000076.1:0-17417 GCF_051654825.1 Clostridium sp. | reverse complement strand
TTACATATATAATATTAGATATTCCTAAAGCCAATGTATCTACTAATGAATTTATTTCCTCTACACATATACTATCTCCAGCCTTTGCTAAGTTAAATATTACTTCACCATTTATGTCACTATCCATTAAACCCTTTCTCCTAGCTACATTTTTAACTAATGATTTAGTTGAAGCCTTTTCTTGAAATGTTCCACCATCCATATTCATATATCCAACTTCTCCAGCACTATTGCTCCATCCATGGACAACCTCATTATTTATTATAATGCAGCCTCCGATTCCCGTTCCTATAGTCATACAAACGCATGATGATGTGCCCTTTGCCGCTCCAAGCCATACTTCTCCTAGAGCAGCACAATTAACATCATTTTCTACTTCACAAGGAAGGCTAAATTCCTTTTCTAACTCTTTTTTAATTTCTACCCCAATATAATTAGGTACTGCATTAGATGCATAAATTATTTTCCCTTCTGTGGGGTCTACCATTCCACAAGTTGAAATACATATTCCATCTATACTATACAAAGCTTTATATTCTGTAACTATATCCTTCATTTTTTCTAACAAATGAAATCCACCTTTATAAGCTTCAGTATTTCTTTGACCCTTTACTAATATTTTTCCGTCTTCATATATAACACCATGCTTAATAGATGTCCCACCTATATCTATACAAACATAACTTTTCATTTTTCACCTCATAAAACATAATAATATCATTTTTAATAATCTATTATTTTTACTTACCATTTATACTAATTAAACATAATAATATTTTAAAAAACTGTTATTATTTTAATACTAAATAAGGCGAAATATATATCTAACCTCTTTTTCTCTTTTCTTAAATAAACACCAAACTACTTTTTTATCACATATAAATTCATACTTAAATAAATTTTACATTTGATAAAAATTCTTTTGTTCTATTTTCCTTAGGATTTAATAAAACCTCTTCTGGAGTACCTTGTTCTATAATTACTCCATTATCCATAAATATAACCTTATCTGCTATATCTCTAGCAAATGATAACTCATGAGTTACAATAATCATGGTAGTATGCTCTTTTGCTAAATCCTTAATTACATTTAAAACTTCCAAAACCATTTCTGGATCTAAGGCAGATGTAGGCTCATCAAATAATATAACCTTAGGCTCTAAAGCTATTGCCCTTGCTATAGAAACTCTTTGTTTTTGCCCTCCTGATAGGTTTTTAGGGTATACATCCTTCTTCATATGCATGTTTACTTTTTCTAATATTTTTAATGATATTTCTTCACTTTTATTTTTATCTATTTTCTTTACTGTAATTAAGCCTTCCATAATATTTTGTAATACAGTTTTATTATTAAAAAGATTAAAATTCTGAAATACCATGGCAGATTTTTCTCTTAACTTTTTTACTTCGCTACTTGAGTGCTTTTCTGCATTTATTGAAAAATCATCTAATTTTACTATTCCCTTTTTAGGAATCTCTAAATAGTTTAAGCATCTTAAAAAAGTAGATTTTCCTGAACCAGATGGTCCTATAATTACTACAACTTCACCTTTTTTAACATTTAAATCTATACCTTTTAAAACTTCAAGTTCTCCATAATTCTTTTTTATCCCTAAAGCATTAATCATTTTGTTCCTCCTAATATACAGATAATTTCCTTTCTATTATCTTTTGTATATAATTAAATATTTCTATTAATATCCAATATGTAATTGCAATTGCTATATAACTTTCAAAGAATTTATAGTTAGTAGATGCAACCATTTGTGCCTTTGCTAGCATTTCAGCTACACCAATTGTAAATGCTAATGAAGATCCCTTAACTATATCTATATAAATATTTCCTATTGAAGGTATAGAAATTCTCATAACTTGAGGCAATATAATTCTTTTTATAGCTTGCATATTGCTCATTCCAATTGATAAACAAGCTTCCATTTGCCCCTTGTCTATTGCTTTAAAGGAACCTCTTAATACTTCTGAAATATATGCAGATGCATTTAACCCCAAAGCTATATATGTTGCAGTAAAGCCTGTCATCCCCTTTAATACTGGGAAAATTTGAGGAAGTCCAAAGTATAATAAAAATAACTGAACTAATAAAGGTGTTCCTCTAAAGAAAGATACATATACAGTCGCTATTTGACTTAAAACTGGCATTTTTAAATATCTAATTATTGCAATTATTATACCTATAGTTAACCCTATAACCATTGATATAATTGATAGTAAAATTGTTAATTTTATTCCTGATAAAATTGCCTTAAACAAATTACTTATAAAACTAGTACTACTTTTAACAGTAACATCTGTACTAAGCCACTTATTAGATATTTCTTCTAATGTACCATCATCCTTCATATCATTTAAAACTTTATTTACCTCTTTTATAAGAGTTTCATTTTCACTAGTTTTTTTAAATACTAAAGCATTTTCTACTTTTTCAAATGGTTCTCCTGACAATTTTAATGGTAGCTTTTTTTCATTTATATTTATTAATGCAGATATTTTATCTATAACTACAGCTTGTATTCTTCCAATAATTAAGTCATTAAAGGCTGCATCTGTACTTTGATATGTAATAATATTTGCTCCACTATCTTTTCCTTTTAATAATTCTTCATAATTACTTCCTAAATCAACACCAACATTCATTCCTGTTAAATCATCAATAGATTTTATTGATTCATTATCTAAACTAACTACTATTTGTGCCCCACTTTCTACATATGGATCTGAAAAATAATATTTTTCTTTTCTTTCCTCTGTAATAGTTATTTGATTAGAAATAACATCTATTTTATCTGAATCTAACATCCCAAAAAGGCCACTAAAAGATGCTGTTTTATGTTCAATTTTATATCCCAATCTTTTACCAATTTCATCCCAAAGATCTATTTCAAAACCTTGCACTTGGTTTCCTTCCATAAAGGTAAATGGATAATAAGTTCCAGAAGAACCAACTCTAATTGTCTTATTACTTTCTTTCTGTACATTAGCAAAAGTATTAACATTTATAATTAAAAACACCAATATTAATATAGTTGTTATTCTTGCTACTATTTTCTTCATCACTTTATCTCCTTTTTCTATTTACTTATAACTGTATTATATTAATTTAAATATTAATTTTTATCAATTAGTTACTTTTTTGTAACTACTCTAAAACTCTTTAATAATATTTATATTTTCTCCATTTAAACAGTAAAAATCCAACTAACTATTTATCCTTAAAATAGTAATTATAGTTATAAGTCCTTATCTATAGGCATGTACCTTGTTATCTTCCTCCTAAATAGAAAAGAGTGTTACAACGGCTATCCCTGATATAAAATATTCGATTAATAATACTAACTAAAAAAAACTGTATCTAGTTGAACTAAAAGTTCAGCTAGATACAGCTTAATTTCTTTCTTTTAATTTTTCTAAAATACTATTAACAACCTTTAACCCAATCTTATCTTCCTTCATTTCCTCTAATGCTTTTGAAAGCTTACACCATGAAATTTCTTCTACTTCAGTTGACTTGTTTATTTCCCCTGAAACATATTTAGCCACAAAAGTTATCATTAATATTTCTTTATCCTTAACAAAATTAGAACCTACATATTCAATATCACTAATTTCTAATCCAGATTCCTCTTTTACTTCTCTGTACACTGCTTCTTCTGCCGTTTCATTATGACCTACATATCCTGATAAAAGAACCTTAGAGTTCTTAAAAATATAACTTTGCTTTAATAATAGTATTTCATCATCTTTTATTATTCCAACCATAATACATGGCTTAGGAGTATCAAAAAACATCATATCATCATGAGAACAATAAGGCACTCCACCTTCATCCCAGCTATATTTTTCTTCAAGCTTCATTCCACACAAGGGACAAAATTTAAACTTCATTTATTCACCCCATTATTTTCCTTATATAATAATATTACTCTTATAATAACATTATACTATAACATTAAGTCAACTTGTTTATTTATAGTTATTTCCTCATCATTTACAATACAGTCATAAATAAATATATCTACATCTTTTTCTCTAGCTAATCTTAATGCCTTTCCAAATTCAGGATCAGTAACATCATTTGGTGCAAAACTCTTTACTCCTTCTAATTGAATTAAAAATAATATTCCAGCTCCATATCCTTGTTCCTTTGCATCTATTAATTCTAGTATATGTCTAGCGCCTCTTTCTGTTGGCGCATCAGGAAATCTACAATGTAAATTTTCTTCTAAAGTAACTCCCTTAACTTCTAAATAGTATTCTTTGCCCTCATCTGTGGATAATTTGAAGTCGAATCTACTTTTTCCAAATGTCTTTTCCTTTAAAATATTGTCGTATTTTCTTAATTTATCTATTTTTCCTTCTTGTAAGGCTTCAAAAACTACCTTATTTGGAATCTGAGAATCTATATTTATAAACATTTTTCCCTTTAAAGCTGCTATAAGATCATATTGAGTTTTACGATTTGGATTGTCTTCCTTTCTTAAAAACACTCGACAACCCTCTATTAAAATTTCTCTACAACGCCCAGTATTAGGGACATGTACTGTTATTTCTTCACCATCTAAATTTACAAGAGCATTAAATCTATTTGGTCTTTTTATAAAAATTGCTTCTTTTATTTCTTTATTATATTTCATTTTCTTCTCCTTAGTATCATTTATTTTTAGTTTTCCACATTCCGACTTTCTTATATTAAACTCTCAAAAAAGTTGTCCACAGGTTAATTAAATTCACTCTAGGTATACTGCTATTTCAGACAATATTATAACATTATCCACAGATTTTATCCACATTTTGTCCAAACTGTTGATAACTTTTCAAAGTTATGCACAATTGGAAATTTACCCTCTTCTATGGAATTACATGTAAACATATCTTTCGATAAAAATCATCATCTTGTTACAAACATACATTCTAACCATATATCTTGTGTCAATAGCTTTTAAAAAGTTTTCAACAGTTTTTCCGTTTTATCCACATTTTGTGGATAACTTTCCACACTTTCAACATATTTTCTTAAAAAATAAAGCTTTAGACATAGTTATACCACTAACTTATCAACATCTTAAGTTTTCCTTAATTAAATTTTATCATTTCCTTAAACATTATTTAGTACCTTGCATTATATAATACCATTGCATATACTTTAACTAAAGCAAAACAAAAAAACAAAATTTTATTTTTTACAAAATTTACTATATAATTAAGAAGGTGATTCTATGAATACACAATTAAAAAAAGGTGTTTTAGAACTTTGTGTTTTATCTGTTCTTTCAAGAAAAGAGTGTTATGGATATGAATTGATTAATGAAATATCAGAGCATATTAAAATTTCAGATGGAACTATTTATCCAATTTTAAGACGGCTTACTCAAGAAGGATATTTTACTACTTATCTACAGGAGTCCCAAGAAGGTCCTCCTAGAAAGTACTATAGATTAACAGAACTTGGCTACCAAACAAAAGATAGTTTACAACGTGAATGGTTAGGCTTTTCTAATTCAGTTAACAATATAATCATGGGAGGGATAGAAAGCAATGAATAAAGAAACCTTTTTAAATATTCTTAAGGATGGATTAAGCGACTTTCCTGAAGGTTCATTAGCAGATATATTATACGATTATAAAGAACATTTTGAAGTTGGCTTTAATTCTGGAAAAACAGAAGAAGAAATAATTAATGAACTAGGAGATCCAAATGACATAGTATTTCAATATAGAAATGGATACTTAAAATCATATGATTCTCCTACTGATGAGAATTCATTTAATGATTTTACCGAAATAAATGAGGCAGATTTTATTAATGAAGCTAAATTTGAGGATGTAAAATTTACTACTTCGAATGAAGAAAATACTAATAATGAAGATAAAAATAATGATTACTCATATAGCAAAGAACCCAAAAACACTACAAATAAAAATGTTAATAATATGCTTTTAGGTATTATTGTTTTAATACTTGTAGGGTTTTTATTTGGTCCATTTGCAGTTGGTTTATCTGTGTCTGTGGTTGGTGTTCTTATTAGCTTAGTAGCAGCATTTTTTGCCTTATCTATAGGTGGAATAGGTATTTTAGTTGGTAAGGTTGTAACTAATACAATTGGAGTATTTGTATTCCCAGCTTTTATACTTGATTTTCCTAATTCAGTTATAGCATTTATAGTTTTAGGTTCTGTACTTGGTCTTTTATTATTTTCAATATGTACCTATTACTTTGTTAAATTATGTATTCGCCTAAGCGTAAAATTTATCAACTGGATCGTTCCATTAATTAAGGGGGAAAAATAATGGCTAAAAAGAAATTAATAAGCACTAAAATGAAAATATTTATAGCATGTATTTTCCTTGGTTCAATACTATCCTTTAGTGCTGCTGGAGTATTATTATATAACAGTGGTTTTCAATTAAGTAACTATTTTGATTTTGATAATTATGATATTGGACTTTTTTACAATAATAGATTAAATGGATATGAAGTTTATACAGCTAATGAAAACTTAGATGGAGTTGAAAATTTAACTTTAGATTTTAATGGATATGACACATATATTGAAACTTACTCTGGTTCAACTATTGAATTATCTATAGAAAATTTAAATGGATCTAACTCAGAAATATCAAATTCTAATCCATTTAACATTTCTAGAGACAATGGTTCATTATCTATAAAACCTAATACAGATTTAAATAATGATTTATTTAAACATAGTAATTTTATAATAAAAATTCCATATTCATATGCTAAAAATTTAAACCTAAATATAATATCAGGTAATGTATCATTAACAAATCTTACTTTAAATGATTTAAGTGTTAAAACTATTAATGCTGATGTAATTTTAAATAGTACTACTTGTGAAACATCTAATATTTCCACTACTAATGGTTATATTGATGCAAATACATTTACTAGCAAAATTCTAAGCTTAAATACTGTTGATGGTAACATCTATTTTTCACCACTTATTGGTGAAGTTTCACTTTCAACTATAAGTGGTAATGTTTCATTAACACTATCTAATTCATTAACAAAGCTAGATGTAGTAAGTACATCTGGTGAAGTTGAATTAACATTACCTAGTTCACCTAATTTTGCTGTTAACTTTTCAACTGTAAGTGGTGACTTATATAATAGTTTAAATGATTCATTTGCTTCTGAAAACCAAGAAAATATTAACTTTAATTTAGGTAATGGAGATAATAAATTAAATATAAAAACTGTAAGCGGAAATTTATCTCTATATAATTAAAAATAAATTTCTCAAATTAAAATAATAGCACCTAATAAGATTAATTCTTCTTATTAGGTGCATTTTTATTATATACTCTTAGCTTGTCTACCTTTGAAATATGCAAATAAATATTGTACTATAAATGCCATTGGCCCAACAAAAATTGTAGCCGCTACCCATAATATGCTTTGTCCTTTTTCTTTTGTCATTTGGAATGATGCAAAAGCTGTAAGTGCTATAATTAGTAAAAATGAAATTGTGTTCATATTTATCTCCTTAAGTTTTATCTTTTGTTTTATATTGTATGTTATAAATCATACATAATTATATATTAAATTTCAATATATTAAATAATACCAAAATATTAAATTTCTTTGTACATATTTTTTTTAAAAATAAAGGGATAACTTTATCGTTATCCCTTAAATTTATTAAATTACTCATTTATTGTAGGTAAAGAACTTAAGTTATTACCTTCTGTATCATCAGGTAAGCTTCTTAAATATTCTTCGCCTTTTTTAGATACCCCTACAGCAACTCCTGATATTCCACCGGCTCTAGCTATTTGTACGCCTTCTTCCTTAGATACTCTTTCACCATTTGAAAGCTCATATCCTACAACTTCTCCAGAATGTTTTATTAAAGCAGTTATTGAGTTTGCATTGCTATTTGGTGTTGGAACCTCTTTATTGATATTAATTGGTAACCCACCCATCATACCATCATGCTCATTGTTCATAAATAACACCTCCGCTAATTATAACTAAAATATAAGTTATATTATTCAATTTTTTCAATTGAATTTTAACTTAGTGTTATTTTGTCCTTTTAAACATCTTTAATACTATTTATTTTATAAATTATTTTATTAGTTTTTATTAGTTCTAACATTTATAGATTGTGGCTTTGATTCTTTTCCGTTAGAGAACTTAGCTGTTACCTTAAATCCATAAATAGAATTAGCTCTTAATCCAGTTGCTTCAAATTCTGTAGTTCCTACTGGTACTCTAGCAACTACCTTACCATCTTTATAAACAACATATTCTTCTAGTCCAACAGTGCTTTCTGGAGCTTCCCATCCTATAATTGCACTATTATTAGTTTTTTCTATTATTTCAAGGTTATTTACCTTTCCTACAATTATTTCCTTATCATCTTCAACTTCCTTAACAGTAACCTTTGTACTAGCTAATTCTAAGTTGCTTACTTCACCTTCTCCATTTCCTATTTGAGCTACTGTTACAGCTAACTCTTCATCAGCAGAAATTATTTTTGATGTTAATTTAACCTTAACAACTTCTGAATTACTAGCAATAGGTGTTCCTAATGAAGATGCTACTATTCTAACTTCACCTTCCTTAACTTTTGATGCAGTTGCAAATATACTTTCATTTGCTCCTTCTACAGCATCTAGCTCAAATACATCTGGATCATAAGTAAATGTAAAGTCTGTTGCATATCCTTCTAATCCTTCTTTTAATTCTGAAACACCTAAAGTAACATCAAGCTTTTCACCAACTACAATTTCATTTTCTGCAGAAATTGAAACTTTTCCACTAGCTTCTGTTTCTTCTGATGCTTTAGGGGTAACTCTATAAGTCTTAACTCCATGTGCTGGAATACTTTCTCCAACTATTTCTGATTCAACATTAAACTCTTCCTTAGTCCATAATTCCTTAACATCATAACTACTAGCCGCTGCAAACTTATCTTCATTTACTAATTCAACACCTTGCATAATTTCATCCATAGTAACTGAAATATTTGCACTATTTGAACCTCTATTAAGAAGAACTATACCTACATCTCCATTTTCTAAAGGTTTTACTATAACTTCTAAATCTCCATTATCCTTTATTCTCTTCCCTTGAACACCTAATGGATCTTGATTTAAAGCTATAACATCTTTATTTGTAAGAACTGCTTTAACTTCATCTGACATGTTTCTTATATCATTACCTATAATTAGTGGTGCAGCCATAATAGACCATAATGAGAAGTGAGATTTACTTTCCTCATTACTTATTCCTTCTAATCCAACTACAAGCATATCCGGATCATTCCATCCATTTGGACCCGCATACTCATCTAAAACTACATTTTCATCATAAATTCCCATTACCTTTGACCATGAACCTCTACCAGCTTCAGCTGTTATATCGTAAGTAGTTCTCCACATATGACCTAAATCATCAGCCCAAAGCCATGGCTCATTTGATCCCCATTCACATATACTTAAAAGAACATCTCTTCCTGTATCTTCAAATGCTTTAGCCATAGTTTTGTAACTATTATATGCCTCTTCCATATTTGCTTCTTTATTAGTTGGATTATATAATCTTATTTTATTTTCTCCAGCCTTTAAATTAAGATCTACTGTTAATGTTTTAGCATCTGATGTATTCCATGAATTTGTACGTGGACACTCAAATCTATTTATTCTTTCTCCATTAACATCTATAGTTAGTGGTCTATTTGCATCTGCACCTATATATTTTACACCAACAGAATATGTTCCATCCTCAGGAACATTTAAGGTAACTATAACTTCACCTTCTCCATTTCCTACGAATCCAACTAAACCTTGTGCATTTACTCTTGCACCACCTACAAGTTCTCCATTTTTTGACTCTACAGAAGTTTTAAATTCACCCTTTGTAGCTGTTACTAATCCTAAATCTGGAGCCCAACTATTTTGATTAACATTTGGATTTCCACAGAAATCATATTTAAAGAAATCTACTCCCCAATCTGCAAATTGTTTTGCATCACTTTCCTCATGTCCATAGCTTCCTGGTAACCCCATACAAGTAACATTACCAGCTGAATTATACATACCAAATTTCATTCCTTTTGCATGTACATAATCTGAAACTGGGTTAAACCCATTTGGAAATCTCTTTTTATGTGGAACTAATTTTCCATTTTCATCTCTTTTATTTTCAATATAACCATCATCAATTACTAGATAATTATATCCAGCATCTACCAATCCAGTTTCAACCATAGCATCTGCTACTTCCTTCATTAAGTCCTCTGAAATATTTCCCATAAAGGCATTCCAGCTATTCCATCCCATTGGTGGAGTAGGTGCCAAGTCCTTTTTTTCATAAACGTTTTCATCATTGTTAACAATGCCATTCTGAATTGTATTAATAGAAGTTTTTTCATTTTCTCTTGCTGATGTATACGCTGATGGATTAATTAATGATGCTAACATAACTGCACATCCAACTAATGCAACAACTTTCATTTTACTTTTTTTCATAATACCCTCCACTTTACTTTTATATTTCTGTAAAATTTTTGTAATTTTCTTACAATTTAAATTCTATCACTTATTCTTTTTCCAAACAATAAAATATTTTCCTTATATTTACTTATTTTTTACCTAATTATTTTACTATTCTAATTTTTTTTTACTTTGATTAATTTATTTTATTTTTTTCAATAAATTAATTTATTAATACTTTAATATGGTGTTAAAATGCCTATAAAATTATATAAAGTTTTTATAAATACTCTAACTATAAAGTTAACTTCTATATGTCTTTCTCTATAACTAAATTTAAAATGTAAAAAATAAAAAGCATTTAGCTAGATTTATTATTCTTGCTAAATGCCTTATTTTAACTTTTAATATTCTTTTTATATTATATAGTCTTAGTAATACTTTTACTTAAAAATTATAAATGAAAGTATATTAATTACTTAATATAAACTAGACTTATCTAAAAATCTTCACTTTTACTTATTTATAACTTCTTCAGCCTTAACTTTTAGAATCTCCATATTATTTTCTGAATTTACTTTTTGTAAATCATATACATCTGTATAAGTAAAGAAATAATTTGCAAAAGCTATTTTATTAGCTCTAGAAACTCCTAGTTTCTCTGCTATATTATCTAAAAAGTCTACTTCATTTTCCTGGTATTCTCCATCTATTAAAGCTAATCCTATTAACTCAAAATATATTATCCTCTTTATTCTATCAGAAGACTTTTCTAAAGTTTCAATTATCTCATCATGAGATAGAGTTTTTATATTTCCTTCATTTATATGTAATTCTTTTTTGTATCTTGAAATAAGCTCTTTTTCTTCTTCTGCAAAATCATTATCTGATTCTGCAAATTCTGATATAAGATTCACAAACGCCATTGCTTCTTCTTTATTTAATTCATTTAAAAACATATTTATTCCCCCTGTAACTCTTTTAAATATTAATATAATTATATCTAATGTCTCTTCCTTTTTAAATATACTCTTTGTGAACTTTTAGTTACCTTTTATATAATATATTTATCCCTTCCAAACCTCTGATATTACTTCATCTATTTTAGTTTTTGCTTTTTCTATTGCTTCATTTTTTTCTTCCTCTGTTGTACCTGTTCCATCTACTAAAATTTCCTCAAACTTCTTTATTCCCAAAGTTCCCATAATATCATCTACATAATTTAATCCCTTATTTAATATTGGTCTTAATAGCCATGGGATATTACCTCCTGATGATTGGATATAGACCATCCCTCTAGGCTTATCATCTAATAAACCTTCTACCTTACTTTCAGTTATCTTAATAGTTTTTCCATCCATAACTACACAATCAATATATTCCTTTAATGGAGCTGGGAAGGATAAACTCCACATTGGTGCTGCTATTACATATACATCTGCCGCCTTAAATTGATCTGTTAGTTTTACTATTTTATGCACTTCTTCTTGAGATTTCTTATCTAGCTTAGCTAAAGCTTCTTCATTTACCATTGCACTTCTTTTTTCAAAGTACTGATATTCTAATCTAGGTATATGAGATTCATAAAGATCTAGTTCTTCTAAAGTAAAATCTTTATGCTTTTCTAAAAATCTATCTACAAAAGCCCTTCCAACAGTTTTACTTGCTGATAATTCCTCTGGCTTTGAATTTACAGTTATATATAATAATTTATTCATTTTATTCACCTCAAATTTATTTTTATATTTACTATTATTTACTTAAACTTTAAAGCTATTCCATATTTTTTATAATTACTAAAAAACTTAAACCTTATGCTATATTTAAAACCTTTATCCAATTATTCTCAAATATATTTGAGATAAATTTAAATTTTCTATATATCTATCTACTTTTTCAATTATACTTTTGTAGAATATTGACATATCTTCTATTCTGATGTATATTATTTTCAATAGGATACCTTTAAACTAGTCCTGTGAGACTAATAAGGCAGAATGCATAATTATAGTATTTTTCCTAACAGAGATAAAAGTTAGGTTCATATATAGTAGCGTATTTAAGCCTTAATACTTAATGGTATTAAGGCTTTTTTTTATGGTGTCCTATAATGAAACTTTTTAGGAGGCACTATGAAAACAAAAAATAAAAATTCTAATAAACTTGCCATTAATATGGCTATAGCACTTATCTTAGGTCTTATTGCTGGTACATCATTTATATTCTTAAGAGAATACTTAATTAATGGTGGACAAGCCGACTTATGGACAACAATAAATAAAGTTCTATTCCAAGACATAACAGCTGCTGAAGGAGCTAAAGCCTTTGGTATCTTCTATATAATTGGTCAATTATTCGTAAATTCATTACAATTAGTAATAGTACCAATGGTATTTACTTCAATAGCCCTTGCAATGTGTAGAATAACAGACACTAAAAAACTAGGTCGTATATCATATAAAACAATACTTGGTTTCTTAGCTACATCAGTTTTTGCATTAGTCTTAGCTGGAATCTTTGGTCTTACAGCTAACAAGCTTGGATTATTCAACGTAAGCATTACTGATATTTCAGCTTCAACAGGAAACACTGGTAATAACCCACTTTTAGTATTATTGCAAGCTGTTCCAAATAACATAACTGCTGTATTCTCTGAAAATGGTAAGATATTAGCTATTGTATTCTTAGCTGTTGTTACAGGACTTTCACTTAATAAATTAGGTGATGAAATTCAAGTTTTAAAGAAATTATTAGAAGATATAAACAAAATAATAACTGTATTCTTAACATTTGTTATTACTAAATTTGGTCCAATAGCTATCTTTGTTTTAATAACTAGAACATTTGCAATTTACGGTATTGATCACTTAAAGCCAGCTCTTGCCTATGTTGTAACAGTAGTTATTGCATTATTAGTATTCTTAGTATTTGGATATGCTTTATTTATCTTTATAGCTGCTAAGCTTAACCCTATAGTATTTATTAAAAAAATATCTAAGGTTGCTTTATTTGGATTCTCAACATCTTCATCAGCATCAAGCTTACCGCTTAACACAAAAACTACTGTTGAAGAATTAGGCGTTAACGAAGAAATAGCATCATTTGTACTACCACTTGGTATGACTATAAATATGAACGGAACTGCAATAATGCAAGTTATAGCAGCTATATTCATAGCTTCAAGTGCTGGATATGATGTAACTATAGGAAGTATCTTAATAATTGCAGTTTTAGCTCTAATATCATCAATTGGTACACCTGCTGCACCAGGTGCTGGAGCTATAATACTATTTACAGTTTTAACTGGAATGGGATATCAAAATGATGCTGCACTACTTGCTTACTCATTAATACTTGCAATAAACAGACCTGTAGAAATGTTAGTTACTTCACTAAATGTTGTTGGAGATGCTGCTACTGCTGTAGTTGTTGCAAAATCAGAAAAATCATTAGATGAAAATATATATAATGCATAAATTAATCTTATAGAGAGATACTATAATTATTGAATTACTTCAATACATAGAATCTTGAGTCGTTTAGGCATACTCATTGTATCCTCTACTTGTTTAATTTAAATTACTTAAGGGATGTTATTTTATAACATCCCTTTTAACTTTATATAATTTTTTTTCTTTTTATAAATATCATTACCACTATCCACATAATAGCTGAAAAGACTATAACTTCTCCTAACATTGTATATAACGTCTTTTCACTAATTAAATTAACTTCTTCATTTATAAAGCCTTCTACTAATGGATCAATCTTTGCTATAACCTCACCCTTATTAGTTATAACTGAAGATATTCCTGTATTAGCAGCTCTAATAACATATCTATTATTTTCTACAGCTCTTAATATTGCTTGATTATTATGTTGAACCACTGCTGTAGAATCCTTAAACCATGAATCATTCGTTAAAATAGTTATTAGTTCACCACCATCATTAATACTTTTTCTTATTAAATCTGGAAATATACTTTCAAAACAAATAATTGGTGCTATCTTTCCGTATATGGTCTCCACAACTTCTGTTTCTGTTCCTGGAGTAAGATTATTTCCAAGGGTATTTAATTTATCTAATCCAGGTATAAACTTAAATATTTCATTATAATAAGGTATGTATTCTCCAAAAGGAACTAAATGTCTCTTTGAATATATTCCACTAATATCACCCTTATTATTAAATGTATAAACTGAATTATAGTCTAAGTCACCTTTTAATGTTCTTTCACTATAAAATCCACCAGTTATAAAGTGAATATTATTATCTATTGCTATAGACTTAGCCTTTTTCATTACTTTATCTTTCTCAAAAAAATTAACTGGCATTGCAGTTTCTGGCCAAATCATAATCTCTATTTCTTTACCTTCCATCTTTGCATTATCTAAGGCTTCCTTTGATAATCTTTCATATGTAACTAGGCTATCATCTAAAGCATTGCTTTTCCACTTTTCACTTGAAGATATATTTCCTTGAACTACTGATACATCTATTCTTCTGTCATCATATTCCTTATTTAAATTGTAATATCCAAAAGCTATATTAGATATAAATATTAAAGCTATTCCTATTACTAAATTTTTAATATGTAAATTTTCTTTTCTTTTAATTATTATGGTTGCTATCATTGCATTTATAATAACTACTAAAAATGATATAAATAAACTTCCTAGTAATGAAGCACTTTGAATAATATATATATTTGGAGCTTGTGATACTGCTATCTTTCCCCAGTTAAAACCTAAGATACCTAAGCCTTGAATCCACTCAATTAATATCCAAATAAAACTTATAGAAATAATATTTAAATAATATTTTTTTCCTTTAGTAAACTTAAATATTATAGGTATTAAGGATAAAAATAACCCTTCTATTAAGCTAAATCCTATCCAACCTAAAACTATTACAATAATACTATCCTTATTGCTTAGTCCAAGCCAATTCAATGGATACATTTCAAATAACCATAGTAGTAAAAATAAATAAAATGTTACTCCATAAGCTATTCCATATTTAAAGGCTTTTTTTGATGTTAGCTTTTCATTAAACACCACATAGAAATATGGAACTAGCCCTACCCATGCTATTAATGATAATTCTTTAAAAGTAAAACTTAATCCCATCATAAAAGCTGATAATAAAATCAATATATAATTTTTCATATGAACCTTCCTCTTTTGTATGATACTAATTTTATCAAATTAGTATTAGATAACTTTTAACTTTTTATAAATAAACTTTGAATTTATTTATAATCAAACTATTTCAACATAAAAAAGGCCTAGACAATAAATATCTAAGCCTTCACTAATACAAACAATCAACAGGAGTAGTTAATTATCTTTTTAACTCTATAACGTTTTGAACAAGTGCTTTACATCTTCCACAAGCTGATCCAGCTTTAGTAGCTTCTGCAACCTTCTCAGTAGTGTCAGCTCCAGCCTTAACTGCTTCTACAACTTCTTCTAAAGATACTTTACGGCATCCACAAACTGATGATAAAATGTTTTCGATTTCTCCAATACATCTTCCACATCCAGTTCCTGCACCAGTAATTTCTTGGATCTCTTCTACTGTACGAGCTCCATTAATCATTGCTTTTCTTATATCTACATAGCTTACATTTCTGCAACCACAAACTATTCTATCTCCAGCCATAATCTTACCTCCAATAATTAATAATCAATTTATTTTATTATATAATAATAGTTATTAATTATCAAGAGTAATTTTAAAATTTATCCTAGTGAAAAATAACCATATTATATAAATCTTATTAAAGGTATTTTATTAATTAATATAATTATACTCGTATAACCCTATCACTAATTGCATTTACATCTTCAATATCATGAGTTACAAATATACATGTTGTATTTGATGCTTTAATTATTTCCTTTAATTCAGCTCTTATTTTTCCTCTTAAGTGGCTATCTAAATTACTAAAGGGTTCATCCATTAATAATATTGATGGCTTTGGTGCTATTGCTCTAGCTAATGCAACTCTTTGCTGTTGTCCACCTGATAATTCATAAGGATATCTTTTTTCATATTCTTCTAAATTTACTAGTTTTAAAACTTCAGCTACTCTCTTTTTTTGCTCATCCTTACTTATTTTATGTAATCCAAACTTTATGTTTTCATATACAGTTAAGTGAGGAAAAAGTGCATAGTCTTGGAATACCATTCCTACTCCTCTTTCTTCAGGATGTAAAAACACCTTATCATTAACTACTACCTTATCTTTTATCTTTATTTCTCCACTAGTTGGCTCTTCTAATCCTGCTATTAATCTTAAAACAGTACTTTTTCCACATCCACTAGCCCCTAATATAGAAACTATTTCTCCTTCATTTATCTCTAATGAAAAATCCTTTATTACTAAATCCTTTGAGTTATCATATTTAAAACTTAAATCTTTTACCTTAACTTGCATCTTTTTCACTCCTTTTTTCTCCAATTATATGAAATATGTAAATAGACACTATACTTACACCTATTATTATTAATGCTGGTATTGCAGCCTCATGTAATCTTTCATCACTTGCAAACTTATAAGTTTGAGTTGCTAATGTTTCAAAATTAAAAGGCTTTAATGTCATTGTTAATGGAAGCTCTTTTAAAATATCTACAAAAGTTAATATAGTTGCACTCATTATTGCTCCCTTTATCATCTTCATATCTACTTTAAAGAAAGTTTGTGTTACTCCCATTCCTAGCATTCTTGATGCTTCAAAATATCTATTTCCTACCTTTTCAAATCCTGATTCTATATTGTTAAACCCTACGGCTAAAAATCTTATTACATATGCAAATATTAATATTGCTACTGTTCCACTTAAAACTAATGTTTTATTTGTTATTCCTATAGCTTCATATACCCCACCTAAGGATCTATCTATTGAAATAAAGAATACTATTACTCCAA
>NZ_JBOFYU010000075.1:0-9053 GCF_051654825.1 Clostridium sp. | reverse complement strand
GGTATTTATATAGGATGCCCCGACATTTTAGCTTGGAGGAAGTCCTATATAAATACCCTCTCCACGGGCTAAATCTATTATCTTATAAATGAGCTACATTAACACTCATTAGAGCACTTTTTAAGTTCATCTTTTTCCTCAATTATAGATTTATTTTTCCAGTACCCTTTTTTATAATAAACACCTGTAACTACAAATCCAACAATCCATCCTATTGGTATCCCCATCCATATACCTTCAACTCCAAATACAGAAGATAGTATATATGAAGCAGGTATTCTAGCTAACCATAAAGAAATCAAAGAACTTATCATAGCAAATATAGAATCTCCAGCACCTCTAATAGCACTAGTTAGCATAAAAGAAGTTCCTATAACAAAGAAAAACGGACCTATTGTAAGTAAATAATTTGAACCAATACTAACAACTTCTAGATCTGTATTAAATAGTCTTATTAAATCATCTCTAAATATCATAAAAAGAACTATTACAAACACTGATATGAATAAAGACATACGAACAGATGCTTTTACACCTTTTTTTACTCTATCAACTTTTCCTGCACCCATATTTTGAGCCACAAATGTAGACACTGCTGCACCTAGATTCATTATAGGTAAAGAAATAAACATTTCTATCTTAGACCCAGCACCAAAGGCTGCCATAGCAGAAGTTCCATAACCATTAACTAATGACTGTAACGTTATATTACCAACTGAAAATAACATTTGTTGTATAGCAGAAGGAATCCCAAGCTTTAATCCTGTTTTAAAAATTTGTTTATCGTATTCTAAATTCCTCACTCTTATTTTTAAAACTTCATGTTTCTTTTTAAGGTATATAACACTAAAAATAAAGGAGAAACTTTGAGCTATAACAGTTGCAAGAGCAACACCATTTACGCCCATATTAAAATAAATTATAAAAACAACATCTAAAATTATATTTATCACTGTAGCAATTATAAGGAAATATAATGGAGTGGTTGAATCACCAAGGCCTCTTAATATGGCCGATATAGAATTGTACCCTGCAGAGAATAAAACACCTGCAAATACTATGTTTAAATAACCCTTAGACATTTGTAAAATTGAATCTGGAGTATTCATAAGCTTTAGTATAGGACCACTAAGTGATATACCTATCACACTTATTACAAGGGATGCAATAAATATAAATATATAAGTGGTATCTATTGTTGCTTTAACTTTTTCCATATTTTTAGATCCATAATATTGAGATAGTAGTATTGAAAATCCTAAAGTTATCCCCATTAGAAAAGAAGTTAGTAAAAACATTATCGGTGTAGCACCTGAAACTGCAGCCATTGCATCTTTACCAACGAACCGACCAACTATTATACTGTCTGCAGTGTTGTAAAGCTGTTGAAATAAGCTTCCTATTAGCATTGGTAATGCAAAGTTAAAAATACATTTACTTTCATTACCTGTAGTTAAATCTTTCATAATAAACCCTCCTTAGATACGAGCTCGAATAATAACCGTCATTAATATTCTAACAAATATTCTAAATATTCTCTATATGTTTGATTAATAATTAGCTACAATATCTGCGACAAATTAATGTAACTATTTTTAATTTGGAAAATAATTCAATATTTTGTATAATATACTCACAGTAAGGGATTATTATAATTTACAATTTATACGAAAGGTGTATGGAGAAATGGGAAATTCAACAATATCAATAGTAGCTACAGTTTTATCAGGGATTATTTTTGGATTGTTACTAAATGGTTTTAATAACAATATATTAGGCATATTTGTACCAATGCAAAGAGACTTAGCTAAAATAAGTAAAGTAAATAGAGTTATTTTATACTTTGTAGGCCAAATTTTATCAGTATCAATAACGATTATTTTTGTACTTCGTTTTGAATTTAGTAATATTGTCTATGGAGCATTTTTAGGTTTTCTAATAGCTTTAGTAAATGTATGTTTTGAAAATAAAAAAGTTAAAGATACTACAATAAAATACGTTGAATAATTGTACATAGTATAGATAAATATTACGAACTAAATATATCAAATTATAAAATATACCCACATCTTAGAGTATTTAATACATATTCTTCTAAGGTGTGGGTACTTTTATAATTCTCTATAACTTGCTAACAAATTGTATTATATTGATATAATTTTATATTTACACATTTTTCATTATTAATACAGATTAAAATACTCTAATATAAGTCGAAATACATTTGAACATACATAAATCATCGCAAATGTTTTTGCCTTTTCATAGTTTTTACTTTTTAAACCAATCAAAAAATAAACAATCATTGTAATAAATGCAATGATGATAAAAATAGCAAGTAAGTATCTAAATAGTTCTTGAACGCTAACAGCCATTTTATTATTTCTCCCTTAATTTGCTACTCTGGTATTTTAGTGTATATTTAATAGTCTAATTGTTTAAACTTTAAAACTAGTTGACCATTATTAATACTTTCAACTTTATAACCTTTTAGCTTTTTATTAATATACAAACCTTCTTTGTCCTCTTTGCTAAATAAGTCCCTAATTGATTCAATAGCATAAATTAAAATTGTTAATACTCCAGCACTTCCTAATTCCATTCCCAATGTTTCATTTTCAGATAATTGATTTTTCATAATTCCTAATATCTGTGTCGCATACTCACCACTTATAACGATTTTATCAGGTTTTGAAGGTAAAACTTCAATTAAATCTGATTGACTATAAACATAAGATTCTTCTAATAACATATGTATCACCCCAAATATTTTTTTACATATTTCTATTTATTTTTATTTTATCATTCTATTTATTAACAAACTATATTTATTACTACATTGTAATAATATTTACTATCTAAACCCAATTAAAAAGAAAGTTACGAAAACTTTTCCATTTATATAATTAAAGAATCATTAGTTATCTCTAAGATAATTTGAGGATTAATGTTACTTTGGAAAAACTTTTTCATATTTGAATTATAGATCCTTTACCAGCAATAAGCTGCTTATCTAACTCAAATTCAGATATACTATCCTTCTTAGCTAGGGGATTATCTTTATGAATAAATCAACCTTTTAGTTGATACAAGCTACTTTTTTCTGTTTATTTGAGAAACTAATCTATGGCATATTAGGTATATAAGCTACTGAGCTTAAAAGTTATAAAAATAATTTGAAAATAAATAGTGAGGTATTATATATGAAAATTAAACAAATAAGAAATGCGACTGTAATTGTAACATATGCAAGAAAGAAATTTTTAATAGATCCAATGTTAGCTGAAAAAGGAGCTTATCCTCCATTTCTATCTACTTCTGATGGGGAAACTCGTGAATTTTAAAAAATATGCTTAATAACTTCTATCGGATCATAGAATAATAGTCTAGGTCCTGAAAATTTCATTACCTCTTTAATTTTTTCCTTCATATCTTTTTTGTAACAATGTATAGGGCATTTACTACAAAACTTTTTGTCTTCCCCAAACTTGCAAAAATCTAGTCTTTTTTTAGCGTAAGTTAAAAGTTCATTGCATTCATCACATAATTCGCCTTTTTTTGTACTATGTTTTTTATTACAATAGATTTTTATCATACTTTCAATTGTTTTTTTTTCTTTATCTATTCTACTCAAATTAAAACCTCTACTTTCTTTGTTTTTTAATATATATTCTAAAACCAATTAAAAATACAGTGCTAACCATAATTGTAGTCATTATAGAAGTAATTAAAGCTATTTTAAACACATCTACTTTTTCTACATTTGAATCACTAACTATACTCTGAGTAGCAACCTCTTTTTCGTCAAGTAATTTCATAGTTTCTTCTAATAATTGTATTTTAAAATCTATATTCATCTTTACAGGCTTTATATACATAAAAAATTGTATGTCATCAGTAAAATCATTTATTTTAAATCTAAATGATTTTACACCATTGCTATGATCCATTGTTTCAAATTCAACATCTTGACCATTTACATTTATTTTAAAATTATCCATAACGCTAGTGCCTGAAAAAGTTATAGTAAGATATTTTTGATTAGAATCATCTTCATCAATATAGGAAATTTTGTATAAATATTTCCTAGCCATTTTCCTTCCTATAGCACTATCGTGGATAACCTCATTCTCAATAGAATATCTTTTTACATATTTATCATCTAAACTACTATTTATATCTTT
The DNA here is from genome assembly GCF_051654825.1 of Clostridium sp. GTDB lineage: Bacteria > Bacillota > Clostridia > Clostridiales > Clostridiaceae > Clostridium. Next base: position 4,869 of record NZ_JBOFYU010000075.1, on the reverse strand, counting down.
ATCTGTTTCAGGTTCTTGATTATCATTCTCAGTATCATTTTTTAAATTATCAGCCATATTAGATAATGAACTATTTGAAACTTGAGTACCTAGTGGTGTACTTACTGATTCTTCACTTATTTTAACTACTGATGACTCAATAAATTCTACTCCAAAGCTTATGTCTTGCTCTATTGCTGGTATATACGATTTAATAGCTACATCAGACTTTAAATTTGGGACTTCAAATTTAATATCCATAGTATTTTTAGATGAATTTTTATTTAAAGTTGTATATGATACATTTTTACCATTCACAACAACTCTTATATTTTGCATCAAATCTGTTTGTCCAAAGCCTAGCATTATGTACATTTTATTATCTTTTATTTCCATGTAATTTACAGTATTTAAGCTTTGTCTAGCTGCATCATATCCTATCTTACTATCTGTTAGAACCTTATTATTCATTTTATATGTACCATTTTTATATCCACTTATTTGTAAATTTTGCTCATTAGATTGGTTACCATCTCCGCTATTTGATTCTTGATTTGAATTTTCCTCATTTTGATTATCATTATCAGTGTCTTCACCTAAGTTTTCATCGGGGATTTCAATATTCTCCTTATCTTCATCTAAGTTTTCATCAGGAGTTTCAGTATTTTCATTATCTTCATCTATTTTAGTTAATGTATCTGATTTTAATTTTATTCTAAAATCTACGTTCATTGGGTTGGGAAATATAGGAGTTTTTATATTAGCATTTACCTTTAATATATCTTCTATATTATTAATTATTAACTTATAGTCTATTGTTTTTTCATCTTCATTTATAATTTCATATTTGATTTCTTTATCATCTAAAGTAAACTTGATATTATTTATTACATCTTTTTCTGTAAATGAAAAAATAGCTGATATAATACCGTCTTTTACCTCTATTTTACTAGTTGTATTAATATATTTTCTCGCAACGGATTCTTTATCTTTATCGATGTACAGTGCATCATTTTCGATTATATATGATCCATCTTCTAGATTCGTTGTTATTGTATTAGAAATATCGCTAGGATGTGTATTACTTTGTAATGCAAAAGTGCTAGGAATATTTGAAAATACTATAATTGCTGCCATTATAATTGATATTATTTTATTGCTTATCATAAGTTGTTAACTACCTTCTTTCATTTATTTTTTATGCTTTTACATTTACAGTTTTATTTGTTTTTATTGTTTTTATTTTAAATATAAAATAATAATATTTAAAACCTATTAATCCTAATAACATTAATTTAATGTACAAGTTATCTAATATTATTAATGGAAATAGTAACATAAAATCTGCAAATAATAATAAGCTAGTTTTTTGTTTTAAAGTCATTGCTTTTTCATTTATAAAGGTTTCTAAATATTTTTTATAAATATTTGTAGATTTAAACCATTTATCAAACTTATTTGATCCTCTAGTAAAACAAACAGATGCTAATAACAAAAATGGTGTTGTTGGGAGTATTGGAAACACAATACCGATTACACCTAGTGCTAGTGATATTAGTCCAATAATTAAATACATATATCTTTTTATATTATTCACTTTAATTCTCTCCTTATTTTAGACTATAACAATAATATCATAATTGATAACTATTTTCAATAGATAAAAATTTTCATATATTTCAAGCCCGTTTTATAGTAGTTCAAACTTATCTGATATCAAAGATAACCTAGCAAAAAACGTAATAGAGATACTTCATAAATAAATAATTTAATATTTGCTTTAAAAATGACAAAATACCTGCCATTAGACAGGTATTTTATTATTATTCATTTAGTTTTTTTAAAACTTATTCTAAGTCTAATCCATGTATCTCACATACTTCACACCCTATACATGTATCTCTATCAACAAAAGCTTTCATATTTTTATCTCCTTATGATATAAATTTATCTTAAGAAAGAGGTTGTGATATTATCACCATTATTTTACTAGTTTCTTTTGCTATAACATTATGCTCAACTCTAGCATCAAATGGTAAGAAATCATCTTGTTTTAAAACAAATTTCTCTCCACTTGTAAACTCCATATCTACACTACCACTTACTATATATACTGCTGCATAGCCATTATGAGTATGATTAGGTAGTCCTTTACCTTCCTCAAATTCAAAATATACAGTTTTAAATTTTTCATTATGAACTAGTATCTCTCTATTTGTATTTAAATTATTTATATTTATTGGGTTTAATTTTGTATTATTTATATTCAACATATTGTTTACCTCCTACTTAGTGATGCCTATATAATATATCTTTTTTCACCAAGTCTCTTTAACATATGATACATATTAAATTTATTTTATAGGTACTTCTAAACAAGATGCTAAATCTTTTTCTGGTGTACTTATTGGTTTTATATCAAATGTATCAACTAAGTATTGAAGTACATTCGGGCTTAAGAATGCTGGTAATGTTGGTCCAAGGTACATTCCTTTTATGCCTAGTGATAATAGTGCTAATAAGTCTGCAACTGCTTTTTGTTCATACCAAGATAATATTATAGAAAGTGGTAAGCTATTAACATCTGTATCAAATGCATCTGCAAGTGCTAGTGCTATTCTTACAGCTGAGTATGCATCATTACATTGGCCTACATCTAAAAGTCTTGGAAGCCCTGCTACTTCGCCAAACTCTAATTTATTAAATCTATATTTACCACAAGCTAATGTTAATATTATACAATCATTTGGAACTTGTGTTGCAAACTCTGTATAATAGTTTCTTCCAGCTCTTGCTCCATCACACCCTCCTATTAAGAAGAAGTGTCTTAGTTTACCTGATTTAACTGCATCTATTATAGCTGGAGCATTGCTTAGTGTAGCATGATGACCAAACCCTACTAATATTTCTTTAGGTTCTTGGTCTTCTTTAAATCCACCTAGTTCTAGGGCTTTATTTATTATTTCACTAAAGTCTTTTTCACAATTTTCACTTTTTCCTATATATTTTACTCCATCCCATCCAACTACACTTGTTGTAAAGATTCTATCTTTATATGAATCTCTAGGCTTCATTAGACAGTTGGTAGTCATTAATATACATCCTGGTATATTATCAAATTCTTTTTGTTGGTCTTGCCAAGCACCACCAAAGTTTCCTACTAAATGAGGATATTTATTAAGTTCTGGATATCCATGACAAGGTATCATCTCACCATGAGTATAAATATTTATACCTTTGCCTTCTGTTTGTTTTAGTAACATTTCTAAATCTTTTAAATCATGTCCTGAAACTATTATGAATGGTCCTTTTTTAACATTAACATTTACTTTATGAGGTGCTGGATTTTTATATACAGTAGTATTTGCTTCATCTAGCTTTTGCATAATGGCAACACTCATATCACCTGTTTTTATAGTCCAAGTAATTAAATCCTCTACTGTTAATTTATCATCAGTAGTTGCTTCTAATGCTCTAAAGTAAAATTCATCTACTTGATCATTATAATATCCTAATTCTCTAGCTTGGTGCCCATATGCTGAAATACCTTTTAGACCATATATTATCGTCTGTCTTAAAGAACGTATATCTGCATCTAATTCCTGATCATACATTATCCCGGCTTTTTTTGCATCGATTAGCATTTGTTCTCTAGTATCACTTAAATTATATGTAGCTTGTTCACAGCAATTTTCACAAGTTGATACTTTACTTCTAAGATTTTGTTTTATGTCTTGAGATTGTCTTAACATCTTTTCATGAACATCACCATCAAAGTTAACATTGGTAAGTGTTGTAAACAGTGTATTTTCAATAAAGCTAACTATATCTTTATCTATTTTTTCACCTTTTTTTATTAGCTCATTTACGTAACAGCTTATTCCTTTTACTTGATATATAAGTAAATCTTGAAGAGCTGCTATCTCAGGTGTTTTCCCACATACCCCTACTTTAGTACATCCTTTTCCACCTGCAGTTTGTTCACATTGATAACAAAACATTGGATAATCCATATAATCACACTCCTTTTATATATTTTGGTATTATATTTCCCCTATGTAGGTAAAAATATAGTTACAAAACTAACTAACCCGTAATAAATGCCCCTATAAAAATTAGGTTCTGTTAGATAATTTCGTGATAAATAATCCATAAAAACAGCTAGAAGTATTGAATTATTTTAACTTCTAGCTGTTTTTATATTTTTAATTCGTATTATATTAATATTATTAATTAGAATTACACTTTTATCTAATATCTATATATCGAACCACTGCTGTGTAACCTTATATTATAGGAAATTGAATTTCTTTCCCCATTAATACTCAAATACCCTTCGTTATCTGTAGTCCAACTTTCCGATACATCAGTGTATGTAATTGCTCTCAAATCTTTGGCTATAGTTATATCGGTTACCTCATCTTTTTTTCCTGTTTCCTCCTAAAGCCATAGCTTTACAATCTGTAACCCATACAATTTATTTTATTTCGTATTATAACGAAGTAAGCTAATATAGCCTAAATTTATATTCTTTAATATCGTTATTTATTTTGATACAAAAAACTCCACTTGTATTTTTTAGATCATCCAATGATTTAATATCTAAAATTGTAAGTTGAGTACTGAAGTCTGTATCTGGATATAATGGCATTATTGTATTCTCATCCAGGTTAAAATATTAATATAAACTCATTTAAATTATTAAAAAGTTTAATAAAATATCTTTATTAGTACATAATACTATAATTAAGTAATATTAACTCTAATTGGGTGTAACCCTACACCCTCTATCTCATTTGCAAATGCATTTGAGAATACTTTCTTTATTATTTGATAACTTCCATTTACATCACTATTTATTATTAATGATTTATTCGATTTAAATAAACC
>NZ_JBOFYU010000074.1:0-5334 GCF_051654825.1 Clostridium sp. | reverse complement strand
GTAACTGCTGATATTTTAGCAATAAAGCTTATTTCTACTTTAAAAGATAATGGAGTAAATGTTCCCAACGATATATCTGTTATAGGGTTTGATGATTTATATATTTCTAAATTTATATCACCTAAACTTACTACTATTTCACAAGATATACTTTTAAAAGGGCGTGTTGCTGCTAAATTAGTAATCGATACTATTGAAGGTAATTCTATAGATAGTAAGGAAATTATCCTACCTGTTTCTTTAATTAAAAGAGATTCTGTAAAAGGAGTGAAATAATTTTTTTCAATTCACTATTCAACATATAACTGCTCTATTGATACCTATCATTTGACATAGCAAAATTCACCTGCTAATGTTTTATTATAAGGTAAAACTTATAATTCTTATCGGGGGGGTTAACAATGATAGAAGAATGGCAATATAATCAATATAAGAGAGAGCTAAACAAAGTTACACAAATTCCAACAGGTTGGGGTAGGACAAAGCAGAACGATTTAGATGATGCTATTGTAAAAGATTTGTTGTATAGAACATATAAGTATGATGATTTACTATGTAAACTTAAAGAGCTCGGTATTTCAGATGATAAAAAGGAATATTACATAAGAAGATGGATGATGATACTAATTGAAAAATGTGATAGATATATCTTCAGCCAGTATGACTGCGTTGAAGATAATCCTAACTATAAGGATCAAGAGTATGATTTTAAAATAAAAGGTACTAAACTTGATTTGAAATCTACTAGAATAAGTAAAGAATTAATAGAAAATCATACAAATAAGAGATTTGCTGACTTAACTGATAGTGAATATAAAGATGCTGTTATGCACTTTATAAATAATCCAGGTGAGCTAATAAAGTTTTTATATGAAAACCAGAGCACAGGGGTTAGATGCTCATTTCACAATAGATTATTCTTCGTTACAGCTGATGCAAGGTCTAAATTAAACTTTTCTGATGAGTTTGACTTAAGATTAGATTTTGCTAGTAAGGCTTCTGTAATAGAAAACTTCATCGAGTCATTTGACCCAAATGAATTAAAAGAATATGAGGTATATAATTGTAAAGATGGTAAGTATGAATCAGTGAAAGCTGCAGTTATATTCTTGTATAGAAATGAAGATGAACTGTTCTACTCTATTTAAGTATTTATAGTTAGAATAGTTGTTGCCTATGCTGGCCACACTATTAAAAGTCCAGTGATATTATTCACTGGACTATATTTCTTCTATTATACAGCTTGCATTTTCTGCTGTATCGTCTTTTTTAAGCTCTACTATAAAAGGAATATCTTTTTTCCTTCTTGGATGGAGTGAATGATTCATCTGCTAATGCTTTTTCGAATTCTTGCATTAGTTCTTTGTTTGGTACTTTTAGATATCCATCATAGTATGATAAGAATCCAAGTATTATCATGGCTGAGTATATTTCTTTTTTGGTTACTAGCTCATCTTGCCCTGCTCTAAATTCTTCTTTTATTGTTATGTCTATTTCGTCTCCAGCTACCATGCTAATAACTTCATCTCTAATTTCTAGATCGTTGTACTCTAGTTGACCATTTTTATTACATAATATTTTGACTTCTTCTTCTGTAAATCCAAAGTACTGCCCAAATGTTCTATCCCTTAAAAAGGTGAACTCATCAAACATATTAAGTGCACTACCACTTGAGTATTTCTTTATTGGAAGTACTCATCTGGATTTATATGTGGATACTTTTTTACTATATCTTTTATTAAGTTTTCTCTAATCATTTTTATATAATCTTCATAGGTATTCCCTATTTCTGATATTTCATTAAATGATATATTTATTACGTGCACCTAGCATATCTGCTACTGAAGATTTTCCAAATCTCCTGGGTCTAGTTATACATAAATATCTATCTGCTGTTCCTAAAAGTTCACTTATTTTTTCTATTATTGAAGATTTATCTACAAAGTATTTGCTTTTGTATAATGTTTTATAGTTTTCTAGGCATTTGTTTGTATTTAGGTATATATTCATCTCCGTTAGTATTCTTATACCTTTATTATATCCAACATTGAAATATAGTACAACTCTGCCTCTTGAACTAGTTGTATTCTTATTTATTTATTTTTATAGATGTAGACATAACACCCTTTGCTATATTTTCAAATTTTTCAAAAGGTATACCTACTGCCATTTCTTCATCTTTCCATTTAGCTAAAAATCTAGTGCTTGGACATAATACAGATATATTCATCTTCCCTGATAAATACGGCTCTACTGTTGCCTCTGAACAGATCCCTTGCATACTAGCTAAACTGGCATTAACTCTATCACCATTATAATATGCATATCCCTGTTGTAACCTCATTGTTTGATAAGGATTTGCGATAAATATTACCACATCAGGATTAATACTAAACTCATCTAAAGGACCTATAAAAACACCATAGGTTTCTACGCCTGTTCTATATAATCCTTTTACACCTTCTCTTGCTCTTCTTGCCGCTCCTACTGTTGCATATAGATTATATGAAAAATACTCCATACCTGACTCTATCCTTGTATTTGAAGGTTCTAGTGCTAATGCAGTAGTACCACCATCACAATTTATATTTTCTAGAGTAGCTTTAAACTTCATCCCTCTAGTAGCTTTTTCTACCATACAGCAATAAGATAATTTTCCATTAGGCTCGTCCCACTCAAAAGAATTATACTCATTTTCACAATAGCATAACTTAATGCCTACAGGCTTTCTTTTAAGTTCTAAAACTTCATTCAAGTCATAACATATTTCTTTTATAAATTCTTTGTCAAAATCATCTTGTGGTAATCCATAAGATATATTTTTATGTTTAAATGGCACCTAAGCCCACCCCCATATTAGTTAGTCCATTCATTGCATATATTATAGTAATACTTATAACAATAGCTACATATATACAACAGCATATGACTTCATCTTGTTTTAACTTTAATCTTCTATAGTATGTTCTTGTTTTATACTTACCGAATGCTCTAGTTTCCATAGCCATAGATATTCTGATACCTTTTCTAACAGCAGTTGCCATCATAGGTATGACATAGTTTTTGTTTCTAGTAGCTCCTCTTACTTGATAAGCATGTTTTATTATGTCATACTCTTCTTTAAAGGTCGGTATAAATCTATATGCAGTTAAAAATGCATATGCAAATTTAGGATGAACTTTAAAGTACTTAATTAAGGAAACTACAAATTCAGTTGGATCGGTTGTTTTAACAAAAATGGCCGAATACACACTTATTAATATGATCTTAAATCCAAGCCCCATAACTGTAATTACTAGTAGTGGTTCATTACTTAAATATCTAGATAAAATTATAAATGCCATAAATCCAAATGACATACCAATAAATACTCTAATTGACTTTAATAGTTCTTCTATATTTATATCACTAAATTTATAAGTAATTATAATACCTAATATAATCAAAGTTATTGGTAGGAATGGATTGTACTCTAATGATCCTATAATTGTTACTAATAATAATACATGTATTTTTAAAAAGGGATTCATTCTATTAATTAAACTTTTGTTATCCATTTACACACCTCATATTATCGTCACTATAAGCAATTTTTCCTTTTTCAATACATATAACATTGTCACAACAACTATTAACTAGATTCATATCATGAGTTATAATAAGGATTGAGGTTCCTTGATTATTGACTTCATATAAAAGTTCTATTAACTCTTTTAAGTTATCTTTATCTTGACCGTAGGTTGGTTCATCTAAAATAAGTAGTTCTTGTCCATTTATCATCATACTAGCTGTACTTAATCTTCTTTTTTGACCTTGACTAAGCTCAAATGGGTTTGCATCCTTATTTTTAAATAAGTCAAATTTATATAAATACTCTTTAGTTCTGCTTGTTATATACTCTTTATCCTTACTTCTCGCTTCTAAGCTAAATGATAGCTCTTTTTCAACGCTCATTTTTACAAATTGATGTTCTGGATTTTGAAAAACAAGTCCCATCATTTCTCCTATTTCTTTAGGGTGTAGCTGTGATACTTCTTTGTTATTTAGTAAAATACTACCGTTATAATTTTTTAAAAATCCTATTATAAGTTTAGTTAATGTGGATTTTCCAGCTCCATTATGACCTACTATAGCAGTTATATCTCCTTGTTTTAATGAGAAATTTATATTGTCTAATACGTTATAATTTCTATCATAAGAAAAGCTTAAATTTTTAACTTCTAATAGTGTTTTCTCTAAGTTGTTTTTATATTTTACTCTTTTAGGTAATGTATCTGATTTATCATATTCATCTATAAAACATTTACTATTTAAACAAGTCACACCTTTATTTTCAACAACTATAACATTGTCTATAATATGTCTAAACTCATCTATATTATGTTCTATTAAAACAATAGTCCTTCCCATTTCATCTCTTAGTCTCTTTATAAGCTCTACCATTTCATCTCTTGATGTAGGATCTAGGTTGGCTGTTGGCTCATCCATTAATATAATTTGTGGCTCTATTGCTAGTATCGCTGCTAAAGCAACTTTTTGCTTTTCTCCTCCAGATAGTTTATTTAGCTCTCTTTTTTTCAAATGTTTTATGTTAACCATATCTAAATAATAATCTATAATCTCTTCCATATATTCTACATCTACATTCATATTTTCTAAACCAAATGCAATTTCATCTTCTACTGTAAATGTACATAGCTGACTATCTGGATCCTGAAACATATATGCTACTGTTCCTGCTATAGCTTCTGTAGTTTTGTGCTCGATGTTTTCACCATTAAGTATGATTTCTCCGGTCATTGTTCCTTCTACTATATCAGGTATAACCCTTGCTAAACACATAAGAAGTGAACTCTTTCCACATCCACTCTTTCCAGTTATTAAATTTATAGCGTTTTCCTTAATATCAAAGCTTATATCCTTAAAAACCATAGTTCCATCTAAGAAACTAAGTGATAAATTTTTTACTTGTAGCAATTCCTCTTCACTTCCTACCTAATATATATTATTGATTGCAATTGTCTGCTTTTTTTATTTTAAATCCATTTAATACTCCTGTAGCTTTTAGTGCATTTCCTATTACTACAGAAAGTACTCCACCTAGTACTGCCGCGCTTACTAATCTTACCATTATCATTATTATCATTAAATTTGCATATAGCTCTAATCCGAATACAAAGTAGTCTCTTGCTGTTACAAATATCGTGGCTACTATTCCAGCTAAGGCCATATTTATTATTGAATAGTTTTTATATTTACTTATACCCATTACTATTTCTACACCTATACCTTGTAGTACTGATGCAACTATTATATGTATTCCATATGGGCTAC
>NZ_JBOFYU010000073.1:0-2662 GCF_051654825.1 Clostridium sp. | reverse complement strand
TAAGTTTTGTCCTTTTATTGTATAGCTCTCATCAATACTTATTCTATTAGAACCCTCTACCTTTTCAACTTCTACTTTAAAATTCCACTTTCCTTTTATATATTTTTCTCCCCTAATACCAGTAATATTTAAATCTACTTCTACCTTATCATCTAATCTCATATCTGCTATATTCGAGCTAATTATTACACCAGCTGTAGTATCATTTATCTTGCTTGCTTTGTAGCCCTGGCTATCTACACTTTTTCCATTTAGCTTAATCATATCAGCGTCTATATTTACAAAATCACCTTGATTTTTTCCTTCATAACCTCTAAGAGCTTCACTTTCAACAATAAGTCCTATCATACATTCATTTTCATCCACCATAATATCTGTTAGAGTGACTTTAGCTTTTTTATTTTCTGATACTACTTCTATCCCTTTTGCATACTTAATATATTTATCAGTAGGAGTTCCAAAGTTACTCGGATCAAAGGATTCAATAGCTTTACCTATTATAGGTATTGCTCTTATTATATCTGGATTTATAACGCCTAATGCTATTGTTCCTACTACAAACACCCCTGCTATTTTTGTTGCAGTTTTTATGTATCTATTATTAGTTTTCACTATTTTTTTCTCATTTCTTCCTCTTTCAATTCCTTTTAATACGTAATCATCTAGTTTATCCGAAACTTCTATACTATTAATTATGTCTTTATTATTCATATTACAATCTCTCCTTCCCCATTGAAATTCTTAAACTTGATAAACCTCTATTTAGATATGTTTTAGCTGTTCCAATTGGTATTTCTAATACTTTAGCAACTTCACTAACGGTCAAGTCGTCAAAGTACTTTAGAATAATAACATCTCTATATTTTTCTTCTAACTTGTTTAGCTCATCTAGCATATCTAATTTTTCTTCACTACTACGCATAGTTGTAGTATCTTCTTTCAACATTTCTGATTCTAGATACACAACTTTTTTATTCTTATTTAATGTATTTATTGAAATATTTATTAATATTCTGGTTAACCATGTATTAAAGTATTTTGGACTTTTTAATGTATCTATTGATACATAAGCCTTATATACAGTTTCTTGAACAATATCTAATGCATCTTGTTCATTTTTTACATATGCATATGCTGTTTTATATAATTTTTCTTTTTGTGTATCTATCAAAGCTATAAATGCTTTTTCATCACCATTTATAGCTTTTCTTACTTTTAGTTCTTTGAGCATTATTTGAGTCCTTTCTTTTGTCTTTTGGTAATTACCTTACAACAATTAGACAATATAGATTCACTAACGGTTTCAGTTTTTTTATTTTTATATAATTAAAAAACGCCTATCCTTTTAAGATAAGCGATAATTTCTTTAACTAGATGCTTTTATTTCTTCTGTTAATTCAACTTTTCTATTCATTATATTAATACAAATACCACTAATAATAAATACACCTGCTACTATTTTTATAAAAGATATAGTTTCCCCTAATATGAAAAATGCTAATACCATAGAAAACACTGGCACTAAGTTTATATATAATGATGTTTTAGTAGGACCTATTTTCTTTATAGATATTTGTTGGATTAAATATCCAAACACAGACGGGAATATAGCCATGTAAAATACCGACGACCATCCACTAATAGTTGTATTAGGAAGATAAACCCAAGGTTTTTCAAATATTACAAAAGGAATTAGAAGTACCACACACGTCAAAAATGAATATCCAGTTATTTTAATAGGTGAATATAGCTCTAAAGCTTTCTTTGACAATATTCCATAGGCAGCCCAACAAATAACAGCTATTATCATCAATATATCACCGCTATTAAACTTAAAACTAAATAGTAAATTCATATCTCCATTAGTAGTAATAAGCATCACACCAAATAAAGATATCAATATTCCAACTAAACTTCTATAACTTACCCTCTCTTTTAAAAATACAAATGCAAGTATAGTAGTCACTATTGGATTTGTAGCACCTATCAAAGACGAATTAGTAGCACTGGTATATTTTAATGATAAAAAGAAAAATACATGATAACCAATCATACCTACAATACCTAAGATTAAAAACATTTTAAAATCATCTTTAGTGATCTTCCAATCATCCTCTACCCTAACCATAATAATAAAAATAATAACAGTAGCTATTAAAAACCTAAAAAACACCAACGAAAACACAGGAAACTCCGCTATAGAAAACTTACCAGCAACAAAAGCCCCTGCCCAAAACATAGTAGCCACCAACATCATATATTGCTCAAACCTCTTTTTCATCTACTCCCCCCAATATAATAATTTTATTTAAACTCTCTATAGTCACTAGCGAGTAATGTAATAATATAATCCGCACCGATATTGCTTTAGCCTAGAGTAAGGGTTATATTATTACATTACTCGCGGACTACGTATAGAGTATTCAGTAAAAAAGGATTATACCATAATCTTATGTGTATAATCCTTTAGTGTCTTTATTATGCTGATACAACCTTTTTATCTACGTCTCCATCAGCTGATACTTTATGTGATTTTACTTCTCTAATTACTACTATAGCAGTTACAACGCAAGATATAACATCTGCTATTGGTTGTGCAAACCAAATTCCATTTAATCCAAATATCTTAGGTAAGAATAACATCATTGGTACTAATAATATT
>NZ_JBOFYU010000072.1:0-2457 GCF_051654825.1 Clostridium sp. | reverse complement strand
CAGTACTTAGCCCAATGGATGCTTACTATATAATAAGAGGAATGAAGACTTTAGAGATTAGAATGGAAAGACACTGTTCTAATGCTAGAAAAGTAGCGGAGTTTTTAAATACTCATCCTAAGATTGAAAAAGTATTCTATCCAGGATTAAAAACACATCCAGGACACGAGATTGCATGTAAACAGATGAAAGATTTTGGTGGAATTTTTGCCTTTGAATTAAAAGGTGGAATGGATGCAGGAAGAACTCTACTAAATAACTTAAAACTTTGTTCTTTAGCAGTTTCTTTAGGAGATACAGAAACACTTATCCAACATCCAGCTTCAATGACTCACTCACCATACACAAGAGAGGAGAGATTAAGTGCTGGAATCACTGATGGATTAGTTAGAATCTCTGTAGGACTTGAAGATATAGAGGATATAATCACAGATTTAAGAAATGGACTAAATACATTATAATATATCAATTTTAGAGGAGAGATTATGACTAAAAGCAATGCAAGTTTTAAAGGACTTATTCCGTTTATAATTTTTATCTTAGTATATTTAGGAACAGGATTATATTTTGAAATTAAAGGAACAGAAATGGCTTTTTATCAACTCCCATCTCCAGTAGCTATAATAGCTGGAATTGTTTGTGCGTTTATACTTTTTAAAGAAAGCATTGATGAAAAATTTGATACCTTTGTTAAAGGGTGTGGAAATTCAGATATTATTATAATGTGTGTTATCTATTTGTTAGCCGGAGCATTTGCAGGAGTTTCAAAGGCCATGGGCGGAGTTGAATCAACAGCAAATTTGGGATTAACATATATTCCAGTTCACTATATAACAGCGGGAATATTTGTAATAACAAGTTTTATTTCAACAGCAACAGGAACTTCAGTAGGTGCTATAGTAGCTATAGCTCCAATTGCAATAGAACTTTCAACAAAATCACATATACCATTGCCTATATTACTTGCAGCTGTTATGGGTGGTGCAATGTTTGGAGATGACTTATCTATGATTTCAGATACAACAATTTCTGCAACAAGAACACAAGGTTGTATGATGAAAGATAAATTTTTAGCCAATATTGGAATAGCTCTACCTGCTGCTATACTAACATTTATATTATTTTTATACTTTGGAAAACCGCTAGATATTATAGCAGCTCAAACTTATGATTATAATTTATTAAAAGTTCTACCATATGTTTTTGTACTTGTATTGTCTTTAGCAGGAATTAATGTATTTGTTGTTTTAACAGGAGGAATAGTTCTTTCTGGTGTGATAGGCATTTATTATAATTCATTTTCTCTAATTGGATTTACAAAAGAGATTTATATTGGATTCCTTAATATGAACGAAATCTTTTTACTATCACTTCTAACAGGTGGACTAGCAGCTCTTGTTACTAAAGCTGGTGGTATAGAATGGATTCTTAATAAAATTAATAAACTTATAAAAGGAAGAAAAAGTGCAGAGTTTGGTATAGGATTATTAGTTGCATTAACAGATTTAGCTGTTGCTAATAATACTGTGGCTATTATCATAAATGGACCAATAGCTAAAAAAATATCTCAAGAGCATAAACTTGACAAAAGAAGAGTTGCAGGACTTTTAGGAATATTTTCATGTATCGCTCAAGGAATTATTCCCTATGGAGCTCAAATGCTAATTCTTATTGGTTTTTGTAAAGGTAAAGCAACACCATTTGAAGTAATTCCCTTACTATGGTATCAACAAATATTATTAGTATTTACTCTAATTTCTATAGCAATACCATATTATAAAAGATTTTTAGCAAAACCGAGTATAAATCCATATACTCCTCTAGAAAATATATAAAATTGTAACTTAAAAAATTAAAAAGATCAGAGCTCTTGATTAAGAACTTTGATCTTTTTTATACTCTTATTCCATTTCAATCAAGCTAGAACAATTAAAATTACTATAAAAAAGCAACCTACTTACATGATCCTGTCATTCCTTGTACAAAACTTTTTTGCATACTAAAGAATATCACTATCATAGGTATTGTACTTATAACAATAGCTAACATAAGCATTCCATAATCTACAAAATACGCTGACGACATCGAGGACAATGTCAATGTTATTGTTTTACTTTCATTTGTTCTTAAAACAATTAAAGGCCACATATAATTATTCCACTGAGTCATAAAGGCATAAATTGCTGCTGCTGCTAAAGTTGGTTTCATAGGTGGCAAAACTATTCTAAAAAATATTGTTAGCTCACTAGCTCCATCTATTCTCGCAGATTCTATTATTTGAGTAGGGAAACTCTTCAAACTCTGTCTAAAGAAAAAAATTAAAAATACAGAGGATAACCCTGGAAGTATAACTGCTAATAAACTATCTATTAAACTTAATTTAACCATTATTCTAAAAAGTGGTATCATCATTGCTGCAAATGGAACCATCATAGAAAGTAAAAATATTTTATAAAC
>NZ_JBOFYU010000071.1:0-1629 GCF_051654825.1 Clostridium sp. | reverse complement strand
GAGATATGAAGGGTGAACCTATTGAAGGAATGGATGAAATAACTTTTGTAGCACCTAATGAAAGTGGAGAGATATTAATAGATCAAATTATACCATCAGTATTAATAGATCCAAGACATAATGCAAGAGATGAACAGGTAGATTTTATTAATTTAGAGGCAGATACTGCTGCAAATGCTCATTGGATGGCGCTATATAAAAATTATAATCAGATAGATAAAAATGAAAAGAAGATTGTTTTAAATGAAAGTGAAACAGAGGGCATAAAAAAAGTTGAAAAAAGATACAGAGAAAAACTTTTAAAAAAAGTTCAAGTAACACCTGAACTTATAGCTGAAAAAGAGATGGAGTTTTCAGAGTATAAAAAAATAAACTTAGAATTTATTCAAAGATTAGTTATTTATAAAGATTTAAAACCAGAAGAGAAAGAAAAAATAAAATATATAGCAACAAAAGAGTTTGGAATATATTTAAGAGAGTTAGCATATATGTATAATTCTACAGATAATGTTCAAGAAAAAGAGAGAATTGCTAAACTTTTCAATGAGAGTTTAGAATATATGTATGATCAAGGTTGGACAAAAGGAAGTTCTCAGGGAACGATTCATCATTTAGGTTATCAAATGAGAGAGATTTATGATGCCATATTTTTAATGAAAGAGCCTCTTGTTAAACTAGGAACAGTAAATAAAGCTAAAGAGATGGTAACTTGGTATAGTGCAATGGGAATGATATATACACCTAAAGAAAATTTAAAAGGTGTGAATATAGATGTATTAAATACAATGCTTCCAGGAATGTTAACTGCAATACTTTTAAATGAAAGTAAAGAAAAGGAATCTAAAGAGCTTTATCAACTTCAAAGTTATTTAATGAATTCTATAAAATACTCTCCAGGAGTTTTAGGAGGATTTAAATATGATGGTACAGTTTTTCATCATATGCAAAATTATCCAGCTTATGCAAAAGGTGCTTTTGAAGGTTTAGTTCCTATAATATACTATTTAAATGGGACATCTTATGCAGTTACAGGAGAGCAATATAAAATAGTTAAAAATTCAGTTTTAACAACAAGATTATATTCTAATAAATATAATTATCTATTATCTTTAACAGGAAGACATCCTAATGGGAAATTTAAAATAGATTCAGAAGGTTTTAGATTAATGGCTTTAAGTGGAGAAGGAGGTGTGGATAAAGAGTTAGCACAAGCTTATTTAAGGCTTGATCCTCAAGGAAAAAGTGCTGAGAAATTTAGAAATATGGGGTTAAAAGAGGAGAGGGCTCCTCAAGGTTCGTGGACAATGAATATGGGTTCTTTACAACTTCATAGAAGAAAAGAGTGGCTAGCAGGAGTGAAAGGCTATAGTAGGTATTTAGTAGGAAATGAAACGTATATAAAAAATAACTTATATGGCAGATATATGAGCTATGGAGCATTTCAAATTTTAGAAGGTTCATTAAAAGAGAGCGGATATGTGCAAGAGGGATGGGACTGGAAGCATTTCCCAGGAACAACAGCTATAGATGTGCCTTTTGAAAAGCTAAAATCGAATATCTCACAAGTGGATACTAAAAGTGGAGTTGAGGAGATGTTACTTTCAGATGAAACATATTCTGGTGGAAACT
>NZ_JBOFYU010000070.1:0-8101 GCF_051654825.1 Clostridium sp. | reverse complement strand
GTAAAATCTTCTAATAATATTGATAAATTTAAAGTATTTAAACCACCATCTTTAGTATCTAATACTCTTGAAGCTCTAACAAACTCATTAGTCATAGCATTTCTAACTGCATTTTCTAGTTCTTCACTTATATGTATTTCTGGAGCCTCTTCTAAAACCTTCACATTAGGATCTCCCCACGGTAAGTTTTTAGCTTTATTTACATCAGTATTTATAAATATAGTATTTATAAATTTAGCATCTCTAAAGTCTACTTCATCTAAATTTACTGAATCAAAAATAGCATTTTCAAATGTTGCTGTTCTAAACTTACTATTTTTTAAGTTAGTTCCTATAAACTCAGCTTGCTTAAAGCTACATCCATAAAAATCACATGATTTAAAATGAGCTCCTCTAAAACTTGTAAAGTTAAAATTTGAACCTGCAAAGCTACTATTATAACAGTTACTTCTAGTTAAGTTCTTATACATAAAGTTTTTATTTTGTTTTTCTGTATTATTATAATGAAAATTTCCTTTTACACTATTGTTTCTAGCCATTTTATCCTCCAATAAAGCTCGTAAGCTTATGTTTTTATTATGTTATTACATTCTATCACAAATGCCCTTATTATTATTACTATTTCTAAATATTTTTATTTTCAATCACTAATACTGAATTTTTTTTAAATCTAGTAATACTAAAGCTATTTTATAATAATATCTACCTTACTTCAAACATTTAAAGCTCTCTATATTCTTTTATATACTAAAAAAGGAGCCTTAGGCTCCTATCTAATTTATATTAATATATTTTTATACTATTTTAATCATTTTATATAAGCTATGAGAACAAAATTTTTCTTCTCTCTCAAACTTATAATCTAATTTTTCATAAAATACCCTTATATTCGCATCCTTTGCTAACAAGGAACATTTTGAGTAGCCATTTTCCTTAGCCATTTTTTCTGCTAGCTTCATAAGCTCTTTTCCTATTCCTTTTCCTCTAACTTCAGGCGATGTAGCAAGGTTAGCAATATACATTTCCCCATCATCACTTTCATTTAATCCATAACTAAAAAATACATCTTTAATAAATAATAACTTTCTTTTTATCCCTTTAATTAAAGAAACTAATTTTAAGCTAGTCTTAATATCTAAGTTAAATATTTCTTCATTTTTAAGCAATATTATTGCTCCACATATTTTTCCATTTAATTCTGCAACCTTTATTTTAGTATAAGAATATCTAGACCCCTCACTTTTAACTAGCCATTCAATTCTGCTTAATGTTTCTCTTTTTGTGCCCTGACCCCATACATACTCTGGTTCATCCTCTGTAGCATATATAAGTTCAGCGATACTGGCGGCATCAGATTCCGATGCATCTCTTAAATTTAAATTCTTCATAATATAATCCCTCTCTCATAATTAAAAGACTTTCTAAATCTTTTTCTATATTATATTAAAAGAACTTATTAAGATTAAGGTCTTATGCCTTGTAATTATAGTACTTTTATGCCATATTATATATACTTTTATTATGATTTTTAGCCCAAATGTCCTTAAAATATACTCTAAAGCCTACAATATCTGCAAGTAGCCATCCAATGGGAATAGACCACCAAATTCCACTTGCTCCTAGAGGAGTTTCTGATAATATATACGCTAGTACCACTCTTGTTCCTAGTGATATTACAGTTAATATTATTGACATTCTTAATCTTCCAAGACCTCTATATAATCCATAAAACATAAATAAAAATCCTATTAAAACATAAAATACCGCAACAACTGAAATATATTCAACACCTAAATTTATAACATCTACTTCAGTTTTATCCACAAATAATAACATTATATTTTTAGAAAAAATAAGAATTAATGATGAAGTTATAATGCAAAAAATAATTATAGTTTTAATTGCACTTATTACTCCTTCCTTTATTCTTTCTTTATTGTCAGCTCCCTTATTTTGAGCCACATATGTTGCAAATGCATTTCCAAAGTCCTGTACTGGCATATAAGCTATAGAATCTATTTTAGCTCCTGCCGCAAATGCTGCCATTACTGTTGCTCCAAATGTATTTACTAACCCTTGAACAATCAGTATTCCAAAATTCATTATAGATTGCTGAATAGATGTTAAAATAGAATACTTTGCTACTAAATTAAAAGTACTCTTATTAAATTTCAAATCTTCCTTTTTAAGCTTTATAAAGCTTACCTTTTTTAAAACATAAATTATACTTAATACTGCTGATATTCCTTGGGCAATAATAGTTGCTATAGCCACTCCCCTAACTCCTAAATTAAACACTAAAACAAATACTAAGTCTAAAACTATATTAACTATTGCAGCTATTATCAAAAAGTATAACGGTCTTTTAGAATCTCCAATTGCTCTAAGTAATGATGTCCCCCAGTTATAAACAAATGTAAAAAATAACCCTAATATAATTATTATTAAATATGATTTAGAATCTAAGATTAGATTTTCTGGCATATTAAATAACATAAGTATTTCATCTATAAGACCTAGTGATATAACCATTAATATTATAGTTACAGCTCCAATAAATAAAAATGATGTAAACAAAGTATTTTTAAGCTTCTTTACTTCATTTCCCCCATAATATTGAGAAAATATAATTCCCGATCCCATATTTAACCCTATTATTATAGATGTTATAAATGAAATAATAGCAAATGATGATCCTACTGCTGCTAAAGCATCTATTCCAACAAATTTACCTACTATAATGGTATCTACAACATTGTAAATTTGCTGAAATATATTTCCAATTATCATAGGCAATGCAAATTTTAATATTAACTTATTTGGATTGCCCTTTGTCATGTCTATCATGTTTTTACCTCTCTATTTTTATAAAGATATATTCTTATACAAAATTAAAAGTCTATATTATTATAATTAAAATAATATAGACTAATATTTACCTTTTAATATCAATTATTCCTCACATACATTTAAATTTCTTTATTGAATAAGTTCTAAAACCTTTTCATTACAATCATCACTAAGTTCAAGCTTGTCTATAGAATAATTCAGCTTTTTATATAATTGATTTTCATCTATTCTCATTGTTACATAACTCGTGATAATATTGCTAATTTCTAATACTACTTGCAGTGCTTCTATTCTATCATCCGGCTCAAATTCTTTATTTTGAACAGCTCTATAAATTATATATCCATAAGTTGAGCATAATTCAATATAATCCATTATCTCTTCTGAGTCTATTTTATTAAGCATGTATTCAATTCTCATGCTGTCATAAATAGTGCATACATTTTCATTTATATTAAAATGTATAGCAGCATTAACAAACTCGTCTCTTAAATCCTCTGTAACCTTTTCCTTTAAATAATTTATTACTATTTCCTCTATACATCCTTGTCTCATTGCTGTCCCCCTGATAAATTCTTCTAACTATATTTTACCATAACTTCCTTAAATAATAAATTCATTGTTTTTAAATTTCTAAGTCAAATAAATCTATTTTTTTAATGTATTTATCTATTTTTTTATTTATTTACTAAATTATTACAAATATTATATAATATATATAAATTATGAGAGGGGCGTTAATATGAGTAAAATAAACTTAGTTCTACCAAACTTAATATATAAAACTCAATACTTGAATATGGTTGAAGAATATAAACTAGACATAAAAAAAACAGGTTTTGATATTTTTATTCCAATATCTAATAATAATACCTTTGAAGATGATATTGAAAAACTACATCTCACTTCACAGGGAATAAACTTACCCCAAGGATGGGTTCCTGAAAGTGTTTTTTGGCTACTAAATAAAGATTCAAATATTATTGGCGTAATTTCAATTCGTCATAATTTAACCCCGAATCTTAAGTTTAGAGGTGGACATATTGCCTATTATATAGTTCCTTCTCAAAGAAAAAAAGGATATGCAACTAAAATGCTTAAGCTTGCTCTTAATGAATGTAAAAAATTAAATATTACTAAAGCCTTAATTACTTGTTCAAAATCTAATATAGCTTCAGCTAAAACTATTATTAATAATGGTGGAATCATTCATTCAGAAGATACTTTAAATGGAGATGTATTTCAGCGATACTGGATTACCATTTAAGCTAATAAGTAAAAGTGAGTAGTTTTTTAGAGTTAAAAAGTAGAAAACTAGCCCGTTAAGATATTTCTCTTATCTAAAAGTAAAAAGAGAATAGTTGAAAGGTTAGTATACCTCTTCACTATTCTCTCTTACTGCTTCTCTATCTTAACTTATAACTATTTTGTTTCACTTCCAAAAGCCTTTTCGTAATCTGCAATAAATTTCTTAATTCCTATATCTGTTAATGTATGCTTTGTCATTTGAAGAATAACTCCATATGGTATTGTTGCTATATGTGATCCTGCTAATGCTGCATCTAAAACATGCATAGGATTTCTAACACTTGCAGATATTATTTCTGTTTCTATTGCATGAATATCAAAGACTTCTGCTATTTGTTTGATTAAGTCTATTCCTGGATTACCTATATCATCCATTCTTCCTAAAAATGGACTAACATAAGTTGCACCAGCTCTTGCTGCCAATAATGCTTGCAGTGGTGAAAATATTAATGTTACATTTGTCTTTATTCCTTTAGATGATAATTCCTTTACAGCCTTTAATCCTTCTTCACACATAGGAATTTTAATGACTATATTTTTATGCATTGCTGAAAGCTTAATCCCTTCTTCAACCATTCCTTTAGACTCTAAGCTCATAACCTCTGCACTAATTGGACCATTAACTATTGAACAAATTTCATTTATTACATCTTTTAAATCTCTTCCTTCTTTAGCTATTAATGATGGATTAGTTGTAACCCCACAAATAACACCTAACTCATTTGCTTTTCTGATTTCTTCAATGTTTGCTGTATCAATAAATATTTTCATATTAATCCACTCCAATCAATTTTTAAAATTATATTTCAATTACATTTTTTAAGTATTTGAATATTTTAGAACCTTTTATAATATACTTTGTTATTACTATTCTATTAATTTTAAAACCTTATTATTCTAACCTAACACTGACTTAATTTCTTCTACAATTGCCTTTGTAGTTAAACCGTACTTTTCCATTAATTGATCTGGTGTTCCTGATTCACCAAAGGTATCTTGAATTCCTATCATTCTAACCTTAGTTGGACATTCACTGCACACAACTTGTGATACCATTGCTCCAAGTCCACCTATAATTGAATGTTCTTCAGCTGTAATTATAGCTTTTGTTTCTTTTGCAGCCTTTATTATTATTTCTCTATCTATTGGTTTTATAGTAGCCATATTTATAACTCTTACACCTAAACCACTAACTGCTTCTAATTCCTTAGATGCCTCTATTGCCTTTTGAACCATCATACCTGTTGCTATTACTGTTATATCATTACCTTCTCTTATTTGAACTCCCTTTCCGATTTCAAATTTATAATTATCATCAAATATATCCTCTGTATTACATCTACCAAATCTTAAGTAAACAGGTCCTTCAAAGTTTGCTGCTGCCTTAGTTGCTTGCATAGCTTCTCTATGATCAGCTGGTACTATTACAGTCATATTTGGAAGTGAATTCATAAGTGCTATATCTTCAACAGATTGATGTGAACCACCATCTTCTCCAACTGTAATTCCTGCATGAGTTGCAGCAATTTTAACATTCATCTTTGGATAACAAATTGAATTTCTAATTATTTCAAAGGCTCTTCCTGTTGCAAATACTGCAAATGTACTTGCAAATGGTATATTTCCTACGTTAGCTAACCCAGCTGCCATTCCCATTAAGTTTTGTTCTGCTATTCCAGCATTGAAAAATCTATCACTAAAATTATTTTTAAAATCATTTGTTTTTGTTGATTTAGAAAGGTCAGCATCTAATACTACAACCTTATCGTTTTCTCTTCCTAGCTCTACTAATGCCATTCCATATGATTCTCTTGTTGCCTTACCCATTCTTAAATCCTCCTACTTTGCAATGTCTTCTAATGCTTTTTCTGTTTGTTCTGCATTTGGTGCTTGACCATGCCATCCTGCTTCATTTTCCATAAAGCTTACGCCCTTACCTTTTACTGTTTTAGCAATGATTACACTTGGTTTACCCTTGCATTCATCAGCATTTTTAAATGCTTCATCTATTTGATCATAATCGTGTCCATCACAACAAATTACATTCCATCCAAAGCTTTCAAACTTCTTATCTAGTGGGCTTATTCCCATAACATCTTCATTTTTCCCATCTATTTGTAATCCATTAAAATCTACTATTGCTACTAAATTATCTAGCTTATAATGAGCTGCTGCCATTGCTGCTTCCCAAACTAAACCTTCTTGAAGTTCACCATCTCCTAAAACTGCATAAACCTTTGATGTTTTCTTTTGGCATTTTAATCCTATTGCCATTCCTGTAGCATTAGAAATTCCTTGACCTAATGATCCTGTTGATACATCAACACCTGGAATCTTTTTAGCATCTGGATGACCTTGAAGTAATGCTCCTATTTTTCTTAAATTCTTTAACTCTTCTTTATTAAAGTATCCCTTTTCTGCTAAAACAGAATAAAGAGCTGGAGCTGCATGCCCCTTACTTAATACAAATCTGTCTCTGTCTTCATCCTTAGGATTATTTACATCTACATTCATTTTTTCATAATATAAGTATGTAATTATATCCGCACAAGATAATGATCCACCTGGATGACCTGACTTTGATTCATAAAGCATTTCTATTATATTTTTTCTTACTTCTTTAGATACTGAAATTAAATTTTCTTTATTCATTACTATCCACCAACCAATCTATTTTATTGTTTTTCTTTCTACTAAATATGGATCTAAATTTATTACCTTTTTATCCTTACTTTTGCTATTTATTATTTCTATTAATAAATTACAAGATTCCTTTCCCATATTATATATAGGTTGAGCTATAGTTGTTAGCTCTGGCTCTATAAAGGAGCATATTCCTATATTATCATACCCTAAAATACTTATATCTTCCGGTATCTTATATCCCTTTCTTAATAAACATTTCATTCCACCTATAGCCATAACATCACTACTATAAAATATTACATCTATAGGTAACCCTTTCTTTATTAACTTTTCTGTAGCTATAATTCCTCCATCTAATGAAATATCTCCACTATCTATAAGTTCTTTATTAAAAACATTATATTCCTTAGCTAATTCACAAAAGTACATTAATCTTGAATTTTTAACTACTTCATTTTTATCTGTTCCAACAAAGGCTATATTCTTATATCCCTTATTTACTAGGTATTCTACACCTAACCTTATTCCATCTCCATTGTCACAAAAGACTCCATTAAAATCTTCCTCTTCATTAATATGTCTATCTACAACTACAAATGGAATGTTATTTCCCTTTAAAAGTTCTGTTGATCTATTACTTTCACCACTTGCAGCAATTACAACTCCATCAACTAATTTGCTAATCAGCAATGTTATATATTCTTCTTCTTTTTTGCCACTATTAAATGTGTTACACAAGATTATGCTATAGCCATGCTTTTCAGCTTCAGTTTCTATTGCCTTTGCCATTTCTGCAAAAAATGGATTTTCTATGTCTGGAATTACAAATCCTATGGTATAGCTCTTATTAGTACTTAAGCTTCTAGCTAAAGAGTTTGGTATATAATTTAATTCCTTTGCTGCTTCAAATATTCTATTTCTTGTTTCATCTGATACATTTATTTCTTTTTTATTTAACACCATTGATACTGTGGTTCTAGATACATTTGCCTTTTTAGCTATATCTACCAACGTTGCCTTTGCCATATATATTACCTCTTAACTTTAAATGTTTTTCAAAATTATACCATATTTCATGTTAATATACTATTTTTTTCAATAAAATTTTATTTATTTGTTAGATTAACTCCTTTTAAAGAGCTAATCTAACTTTTATTCTTACTTGCTTACTACTTTTAAATCTGCTGCTATTTCTGAGTCTACTTTTTCACCATTATATATTTTTTCAGCTAATTGAACTCCTAATGCACCTATCAAATCTGGTTGTTGAGCTACCGTTGCTATCATTTCACCTTTT
>NZ_JBOFYU010000069.1:0-13792 GCF_051654825.1 Clostridium sp. | reverse complement strand
TAATCTGTTGCTCAAATTACTTTGAGTCTTTTTTAAGACTCTCAAAAGAATTGCTGGTTATTACTTAACTTTTATTCTGTTCAATTTTCAAAGACCAATCAAAATGCTTTAACCTTTGCATCACTTATTTGTTTTGCTTGCTTATCTCATTTTGTTTTTCTCCGTCGCACTCAAGCGACTCACTTATAATAACATCTATTTTTTTTTATGTCAACATGTTTTTTAATTTTTATTTTAATTTATTTATTAACATTATTTTTTATGTTTTTTAATGAATTACCTATCTTAATTAATAGATAAAAAAAGACACCCTTAAGAATTCTTAAGAGTGTCTTTTTTAACTATATTATTTGCATAATTTTTTAAATTCGTCTGATACAAATTGTACTTGAGTTCCAACAACAACTTGTAAGCTGTTCTTTCCAGGTCTTATAACACCTGATACTCCAGCAGACTTAATAACTTTTTCATTTACTTTTGATTGATCTTTTATTTCTAAACGTAATCTAGTGATACAGTTATCAACTGATACTACGTTCTCTTTTCCACCAACACCTCTTAAGATAGTAGCTGCTACTTCTGTGTAGTTGTTGTTTCCAAGTTTTACATTTACTTCTTCGTTTGTATCGTCATCTTCTCTACCTGGAGTCTTTAAGTCGAACTTAGTGATTATTACACGGAATACTACATAGTAGATTACTGCAAATACTAATCCGATTATTATTAACATCCATGGGTTTTCAGCCATAGGTGCTTTAAAGCTTAATATCCAGTCAACTAATCCAGCACTGAAGTTAAATCCAGCTCTTACTGGTAGTAATGTACAAACTACTGCTGAAACACCTGTTAATGCAGCATGCACTACATATAAACCTGGTGCTAAGAACATGAATGCAAATTCTAATGGTTCTGTAACCCCTGTGAAGAATGAACCTAAACCAGCTGCTAATAATAAACCATAAACAGCTTTCTTTTTGTTATCTTTAGCTGTGTGGTACATAGCTAAAGCAGCAGCAGGTAAACCGAACATCATTACTGGGAAGAATCCAGTCATGTACATACCAGTTACACCTTGAGTACCTGTTCCAGCCCAGAAGTTACCGATATCGTTAATTCCTGCAACGTCGAACCAGAATACTGAGTTAAGTGCATGATGTAATCCAGTTGGTATTAATAATCTGTTGAAGAATGCATATATACCTGAACCGATTGCTCCAGTTGATACTATTGATTCACCAAATGATACTAATCCATTATAAACAAGTGGCCAAGCAAAGAATAATACTAATGATGCAACTATTGATGCACCTGCAGTTACTATTGCAACTGATCTCTTACCACTAAAGAATGCTAATGCGCTTGGTAATTGAGTTCCTTTGAACTTGTTGTAGCAAGTAGCACCAATTATACCTGATAATATACCAGTGAATTGAGTAGCTATTTTACCGAAAGCCGCTGGTACTAATTCAACATCAATACCTTTGAACATCGCTACAACTCCAGGGCTTAATAAAGTTGTAATCATAAGCCATGAAACAAGACCTGCTAATCCAGCTGTACCGTCGTTGTCATCTGACATACCAACAGCAACCCCGATTGCGAATAAAATTCCCATATTGTCTATTAGAGCTCCCCCAGCTTTAATTAAGAAAGCTGCAGCTGCGCTGTTAGCTCCCCATCCAGCAGGGTCCATCCAGTAACCGATACCCATTAAGATACTTGCAACAGGTAAACAGGCTACAGGAAGCATTAATGATTTTCCTAATTTTTGTAGATACTTCATCATAACAAAAATCCCTCCATGTTTTTAATTTTTCTTTGGAGATTTAAACCTCCAAACTTCTATAAATTAGTATAATACCTTTGTGTTTTTGAAAATAAAAAAAACCGAAAAAGATATACTTCAATCCTTTCCAGTTAATGCCCATATTTAAATGGTAACACACTTCTTCAAAAACATTATTTAGTTTATGCTTTGATTATACTTCATAACTTTTATGCTGTCAACGGTTTCAAGAAAGTTTTTTTAAGTTTTTTATAAATTCTCTTAATTTTTACCTATTTATATGTATAAATTTATCTATATAATATTGACATGATTAATTAATTACATATATAATTAGGCTAAACGTGTTACTGTTTAATCAGGCATAAGTTCTATACTATATGAGGACTTATGCCTTTTTCTTTGTAATATCTATGTATTAAAGTAACTATAATAGGTTACATTTATAGTAGAAGAAACATCATTTACTACAGTAATATAAAATAATTTTTTTAAGAAAGGATGTAAGAGTACACTATGTTTGATTTTATCAAGAAAATATTTAAATCAGAATCAGCACCACAAGAAGCTCCACAAAAATCATCAGGACTTGTTGCTCCAGTTACAGGACAACTAATTCCTTTATCAGAAGTTCCAGATGAAGTTTTTGCTCAAAAATTAGCAGGAGACGGAGTTGGTATCTTAGCAGAAGGAGACACTATTGTTGCACCTGCAGATGGAGAGTTAACTTTAGTATTCAAAACTAAACATGCTTTTGCAATGACTTTAGATAATGGATTAGAGTTATTAGTTCACATAGGTATAGAAACTGTTTCTCTTGATGGAGAAGGGTTTGAGCAACTTGCTGAGCAAGGTACTAGAGTTAAAGCTGGAACTCCAATCATAAAAATTGATAGAGACTTTATATTAGGTAAGGGATTATCTCTTGCTACTCCAGTATTAATCACTAATGTTGATGCTACTAAGTCAATTTCTCCTGCTTCAGCTGGTAAAGTTGTAGCTGGTGAAACAACAGTTGTTGACTTTGAAGTTTAATATATAACTTTAAATTTTATTGCTTTATAAAAATAGCTAGGCATTGCCTAGCTATTTTAATTTATTCTATTTCCTCTTCTAATATCTTATAAAAGGTTAAATGATCTCTCCATTTTCCATTTATAAATAGATATTTTTCATTTATTCCAATTTCTTTAAATCCACAATTTAATAAAACTTTTTTCGATTTAACATTATCTACTAAAACTGAAGCTTCTATTCTGTGTAAATCTAATTCTCTTTTTGCGTAATCTAAAACTAAATTTACAGCTTCACTCATATAACCTTTTCCTTGATATTCTTCATCAATAGAATATCCTATAATTCCATTTTTAAAACTTCCATATACTATATTAGAAATTCTAACCTTTCCAATTAAATCTCCATCTATATATATTCCAAAATCAAAGCTACTTCCATTCATTAATTGCTTATAGCTTTCTAATAATATATCCTTTTGACCTTCATATGTATAAAAACTATCATCTCTATTTGGTTCATAAGGGCTAAGATGTTTTTCATTCTTTATATAATAGTCAACTAACTTATTTGCATCATCAGGCATAAAGTTTTTAATTTCTATTCTCTCACCTTTAAGGTTTATCATATAATATCTATTTACATTATTATATTCATATCTATTTATTCCAAAACTTAACTCATCCATAAAGTGTCCATTTAAAAATAAATTTTCACTAAATATACCTTCTAAAGTAAAACCTAAATCTAATAATACCTTAAAATTTAAATTTTCATTTACAATAAAATTAACCTTATATACTTTTCCATCCTTAAATACTGCCCTTAATATACTTTTCACAGCTTCTGTTAATAAATTATATTCACTTTCTCTATAGAAATTAAACTTTACATTACACTTTTTATTGTCATTATCTAATTCAACAATTGTAAATCTTCCAATTACAATATTGTTTTTATCTTTTATTATATAATCACTTAAAGTACCTTTTACTAAATCTATGTTTATTTCTCTACCATCACTCATACTAAATTCTCCTAAAAGACATTGTTATCTATAGTATATATTATACAAATAAATATACCTCATACACAATATAAAGATTTTCTATATTTTTTCATTTATTTATTAAAAATCACTTTTTATTTTAGAATAAGTTTAATTAGTAATAAACGCTATTTCAGTCTCATAATATTAAGTAAAATTATATAGATTTTAATTTTAGGAGTGATTCTTATATTTAAACGTAAAAAACCTAATTTAACCTTCTCCTTTACATTGCCTCTTCTTTTTATTTGTTTAGGAGTTTTTCTAGGATATCAAATATTTGTAGATACTACACCACCTAAAGAATGGACTATTTCAGATACTTCTAATAAGAACCTAAAATTTGCAAGTGAGGAAAGCCTAATAAATGAAATTAGAAATGTAAATAAAATAATTCCCCTAGAAATAGAAATGTCCGAAAGTATAGTAATAGATAAAAGTTGGGGAAATTTTGATGTATTAAAAAAATTTAAGAAGATAAAATTCTTTGCCAATTGTTCTTATTCAATAGATTTATCTAATCTTACTTCTACAGATATAGTTATTGATGATATAAATAATGAAATTTCTCTTACTTTACCTTCACCTACTATTTTTAGTGTAGATATAAATGAAGATAAAACTGTTTATGAAGAAGTTACTAACGGATTATTAAGATTTGGAGAAGTAAGCCTAACTTCTGAAGAATATGGAGTTATTTATAGAGAAGTAACTAAAATTTTTGAAAACAAATTAAAAGATCCTAGTATTTCAGAAAAAGCTATTTTAAATACAACTATAGCTTTAGATAATTTAATTAAGCAAATGATTAATTCAGATACAAAAACTAAAATAGAATTTAAAAAATAAGGCTATGCTTTAATTGCATAGCCTTAACTTTCTATCTTATTCCCATTATATCTTTAATTACTTCTCCACCTATAATCATCCCTGCAACTGGAGGCACAAATGAAATACTTCCTGGTATTTGTCTCTTAGAAGCACATTTTTTAGTTCCTCCTGTACAAACACATCCTGTTTTACAAGTAACTACATCCTCTGTTTTTGGTTTTCTTGGCATTTCTTCTGAGTAAACAACCTTAAGTTTTTTAACGCCTCTTTTTCTTAATTCATATCTCATAACCTTAGCTAATGGACATACACTTGTTTTGTATATATCAGAAACCTTAAATTGAGTTGGATCTAACTTATTACCAGTTCCCATTGAAGCTATTATTTTTATATCATTTTCATAACAATATTGAGCTAATCCCAATTTTGCTGAAACGGTATCTATTGCATCTACTACATAATCTACATCATCAGGTATAAGATCTTTTATGTTATCTTGAGTAACAAATACTTGATGTGTAGTAACGTTACACTTCTTATTTATTGAAAGAACTCTTTCTTTCATTACTTCTACTTTTACTTTACTTACCGTACTAAATGTTGCATGAATTTGTCTATTTAAATTTGTTAAGCAAACTGTATCATCATCAACTAAAATAAGGTTTCCTACCCCAGCTCTAGTTAAAGCTTCTACTGTGAAACTACCTACTCCACCTACTCCAAATACAATTACCTTTGCATTTTTTAACTTTTCTAATCCTTCGCTACCAATTAATAGCTCTGTTCTTGATAATGGATGTTGTAACATTACCTTCTCTCCTTTTGTTTATGTAAATTTATACACTATTTTAGACTATTGTCAGATTATATACAAGAGTATTCTCTATTTTATCTATCGGTATTATATGTTAATTAAAATTATACTTATAACATTTAGAACATTTCTATAGGTTTAATACTATTTATTTAGCTATTTTAGACTTATTTCATTAAGAATATACTTATCATATCTTTAATTATGCTTAATAGTATTCAAACTACTTATATAGTTATTATTATAAAAAAATTTAACTACTATTAAAACATATTCTTTAAGTATATAATAATCATTAGGTTAACCCTTATGGATTAACTAATTTTTTTATGGAGGATTTAATTATGATTTTAGGAATAATAAGTGCTATGTCAGAAGAATTAGAAATTCTTTTAAATGATATGTCTATTGAAGAAAAAACTACAAAGGCTAATATGACTTTTCACAAAGGAACTATTGATGATAAGCAAATAATTGCAGTAGTTAGTGGTATTGGTAAGGTTAATGCTGCAGTATGTACACAAATATTAATTTCTGAGTATAAAGTAGACTCAATAATTAATGTAGGTGTTGCAGGAGGAATAGGAAAAGACATATATCCTGGAGATGTTGTTGTTGCTACTGATTTAGTTCAACACGATATGGATACTACTGTTTTTGGTGATGCTCATGGTCAAGTACCAAGATTAGATACTTTTGATTTTAAATGTGATGAAAACTTAGTTAAAGCAGCTATGGAAGCATGTGAAGAAATAAAAGAAATAAACACATTCTCTGGAAGAATCGTTTCTGGTGACCAATTTATATCAAGCGTTGAAAAAATTCAATGGTTTGAAAAAGAATTTGGAGCTATTTCATGTGAAATGGAAGGTGCAAGTATTGCACATGTTTGTTACTTAAATAATATTCCATGCGTTGTTATAAGATCTATATCTGACAATGCAAATAATGGAGCACATATGGACTATGAAAAATTCATACCTTTAGGAGTTAGAAACTCAACTACTATATTAAAGACTATGATAAAAAAATTATAATAAATATAAAGAGACTTTAAACAATTTAAAGTCTCTTTAATTGTTCTATTCTATAAGTTGTGTACCAACAACAGTTGTTACAAACCATATTATTAGAGCTACAATTAATAATAAAATACTATTGCTATATCCTGAATAATTTATTAAAGAAAAAAACATAACAATTATACTTAGGGCATAGAAGCTATTTCCCAAATAATTACTTACTCTACCTTCTAATTTAGCCTCTTCTTTTCCTCTAGTTTTTTCATAGGCAACTATATAGGAGTTTATTTTCCCTTTTTTTATACATACCCCAATAGAAATAGCAATTATTATAGTAATAATACTAATTAAGATAGTTAACATATCTCACCCCTACTGATATTTAATAATATTACTCTATTATATTCATTTTATTTAATAATGATATTAAAACTTAATTGCTTGTCTTCATCCTCTTAGCTGAACCAAAATAATTCTCTTCAGGCTCTTCAGAATAAACTAAACTAATATCACTTGTATCTATTCCACTTATTTGATTTGCCTTTTCTATTATTAAATTAGCTAAATACTCTTTTGACTCATAATTCATTCCCTTAAACAGCAATACCTCTATAAAAATAAAATCTCTACTTCTTGTATAGTGATTTACCCTATACTCACTTTCATAAATCATTGCTTGTCCAATATTTTCACTTATATTAATCCCCTTAGAAATAACCTTTCTAATTTCTAATGCTAGTTTTTCTTTAACTTCTTCCTTTATAGTGCTGGATACATGAATTTTAACTTGTGGCACTTAATCATCTCCTCTCTAGCTTAATATTAAAAATTAGTGATTAGTTAACTATTATATTAATATATGCCATCCTATATTAATTTGATAATAAAAAAATAAGAGAGAAACCTCTCTTACTTTAACTTAATTTATGAATAAAAATTCCACTTCTAGGCTTAGGCTCAAACCAAGTTGATTTTGGCGGCATTACCTTTCCACTATCAGCAATATTCATAATATCATCTATAGTTGTAGCAAACATAGAAAAGCTTACCTTCATATCTGTATCTGCTCTTCTTTCTAATTCCTTTAATCCTCTAATTCCACCAATAAACTTAATTCTTTTACTTTTTCTTGGATCATCAACTCCTAGTATTGGAGACAATATATTCTTTTGAAGAATTGTAACATCTAATTGGTCTATAGGATCATCAGGATTAAATATATTTTCTTTAGCCTTTAATAAGTACCATGTTTTTTCTAAATACATTCCAAATGTATGCTTTTCAGATGGCTTTACAGGCTTATTACTTTTTTCTACTTTGAAGCTTTCCTTTACCTTATTTAAAAACTCTTCCACACTTAATCCATTTAAATCCTTAACAGTCCTATTATAATCTAATACTTCTAACTCACTATCTGGATATGATATTGATAAAAAGTAATTAAACTCTTCTTTACCTGTATAATCTGGATTTTCCGCTCTTCTAATTTGAGCTACCTTAGCTGCAGATGCACTTCTATGGTGTCCATCAGCTATATATAAGTATTTTACACTTTTGAATAAATCACTTAACTTAGCTACTACCTCTTCATTATCAATAATCCATACTATGTGTCCATTACCGTCTTCAGATTTAAAATTATATAATGGCTCTTTTTCTATCCATTTATTTATTATCTTTGATATTTCTTTATTTTCTCTATACGTTAAAAATATAGGTCCAGTATTAGCATCACATATATCAACATGGTTAATTCTATCTAATTCCTTGTCTTCCCTAGTAAATTCATGCTTTTTAATTATATTATTTTCATAATCATCTACAGATGTACACGCCACTAACCCTGTTTGACTTCTACTCCCCATAGTTTGTCTGTATATATAAAAATATGGCTTATTATCTTCTAAATAATATTCCTTTTTAATCATATCGTCTAAATTGCTTTTTGCCTTTTTATATACATCCATACTATATACATCTATTGATTTATCTAAATCTATTTCTGCCTTATCTATATGCAAAAATGAGTACGGATTATCCTTAACCATTTCTCTAGCTTCATCACTATCCATAACATCATATGGAAGTGCAGCTATCTTATCTACTAAATCTTTTGTTGGTCTTATTGCCTTAAATGGTCTAACTATCGCCATATAAATCACTCCTTAATACAATCATTAGCTAATTTTAAAAAATTCCGTAATTGCTGATACTACCTCGTCCCCTATTCTATCTTGAGCTTCTTTTGTAGATGCTCCTATATGAGGTGTACAGCTTACCTTATTATGATTAACTAATTTAGAATTTGTAGTTGGCTCTTGTGCAAAAACATCTATTCCAGCACCAGCTACCTTTCCTATATCTAAAGCTTCTATTAAAGCTTCTTCATCTACTACTTTTCCTCTAGCACAGTTAACTATATATACTCCATCCTTCATCTTTTCAAATTCTGATTTTCCTATTAATGAACCATTTTCTTTATCATATGGAACATGTAATGATATAAAATCTGATTTACTTAATAAATCATCTAATTCTAAGAAATTATATTTTAATCCATCTTGCTTTCCAAAAATATCATAATAAATTATGTTCATTCCTAGAGCCTCTGACTTTTTAGCTAATGATCTTCCTATTCTCCCCATTCCAACTATACCTAATGTTTTTCCACCTAATTCAATTCCTTCATATTTCTTTTTATTCCATTCACCATTTCTCATAGTGTAATTAGAAGTTCCAACAAATCTTGCAACTGCAAACATATGCGCTATAGCTAATTCTGCAACTGAATCTGAACTTGCATTAGGTGTATTTTTTACAGTTATACCTTTTTTATGAGCATGAATAATATCTATATTATCTATTCCAACACCAGCTCTTATTACTAACTTTAACTTTCCCTTTGATGCCTCATCTAAGACATCTGCTGTAACCTTTGTAGCAGACCTTACTACTAAAGCATCAAACTCAACTAACTTCTTTCCAATTTCATCTTTATTATAATGAGTATCTACAACTTCTATTCCTAAGCTTTCTAGCTTTTTTATAGCCCCTTGTTGTAGTCCATCACTTGCCAAAACTTTATACATTAAAAATTCCCCCTTATTTTTAAATTTACAAATAAGAGTCTAGAGGTTCCCCAACCCTAAACTCTTTTACCATTAGTAAATTTTATTTATAATTGCTTATTGCTATTACTCTAAACCTAAAATATCATTGATATTTTTTAATAACTCTTCTATATCTGATAATTGACAATCAGCCATATGAGCTATTCTAAATGTTTTTTCCTTTAAACTACCATATCCATTAGATATCTGGAATCCTCTTTCACCTAACTTTTTATTTAATTCCCCAACATTTATATTCCTAGTATTTTCTACAGTTGTTAATGTATTAGACATATAGTTTTTATCAGGAAATATCTTAAAGTGTTTTTCTGCCCAAGCTCTAACAACCTTTGCCATTTCTAAATGTCTATTGAATCTATTTTCTAATCCCTCTTTATTTAATATATAATCTAGTTGATAATCTAATGCATACATATGTGATAAAGATGGAGTTGAAGGATATTGATAATCCTTCTTTTGTATATATTTATATAATGATAATAAATCTAAATAAAATCCTCTATTTTTAACTTTTTCTGCTCTTTCCTTAGCTTTGTTTGAAAATGTACATATAGCCATCCCCGGTGGTAAACCTATTGCCTTTTGTGTTGAAGTTATACAAATATCTATTCCCCACTTATCCACCTCTATTTTTGTTCCTGCTGCTGAACTTACTGAATCTACAATAAATACAACCTCTGGATACTTTTTAACTACTTCACCAATTGCCTCTATAGGATTCATAACACCTGTTGATGTTTCATTATGTGTAACTGCTACTAAATCATATTTCCCAGTCAATAATTCCTTATCAACCATCTCTGGAGTTATCGCTTCTCCCATTTCTACTTCGAATAAATCTGCCCCAACATTATTAGAAATAGCCATTTCATACCATCTTTTTCCGAATGCCCCAACGGAAAACACAGCTGCCCTCTTTTCTGTACATGATCTTATGGCCCCTTCCATAAGTCCACTACCTGATGTAGTTGAAAGTAGTATTTCACTATTAGTGTAAAATAACTTTCTTAAATTTTCGCTTATTCTTCTTTGTAATACAGATGCATCTTTACTTCTATGTCCTATCATAGGCCTGGCCATTTGTTCTAAAACATCTTCTTTAACTTCTACAGGACCTGGAATAAATAATTTTTTATGCATTCTACATTCCCCCCAATTATTAATATTTTTTATTTTGCTTATTGCTTTTGATTATTTTACTACTTTTTACTTAATATAACAACTTAATATTAAAAATTTTTAGAAAATTTTGATAACATTTTATATAATTATTCTTTTACTATATGTAGTGTTACTAAAATTTATAATAAATTGCATAAAAATAGAGCTAATTTATATAGCTCTGTTCTTACAATAACATTTATATAATTAATCTCTTACGATATCCCATTCTTCGTCAAATGTTAATATTGATTCTGTTTCTCTACAATATCTAACACATTTGCATTGACCTAAATGTCTAGGACATTTATAACAAAGACAACCTTTATCATCTCCATCACAATTTTTCTTTTCAAATTCAGGACAATATTTGCAATTAACTCCATTTCCTGCTGGCATTTTAATTTTCCTCCTTATTAATCTTTTGATATATTAATATATTACTATTATTAACCCTAAAAATATATATCTAATTTAAAGTAACACATTCTTTCTCTACTCATATATTAATCGTATAAGAAGCTTTCACTCAGCAATTGAGAAAACTTCTAACTCCCATCTATATAAACTTTTGGGAACTTAAGGTTCCCTCTCTCTTCAAAAAAATAAGAGAGATTCAATCCCCCAATTGAATCTCTCTTTTATTATTTTATAAAAATAATTTAAATACTACTAAGAATATAACTCCTGGCACGCCTAAAAATCCTGCAATTAAAGCCGTTACTGCATTTATTCCAATAGAAAACCCTATATAGCTTCCTAAGAAATTTGCTATATATAATAAAACTATTCCTATTATTCCATTTAACAATATTTTTAAAGGCCATTTTAAAAGTTTTATTACTAAGAAAAGTAATACTAGTCCTACTAAACCATATATAATCATTTCAAAATCCATACATAACTCCTCCTCTGTAATATTATATTAACTATACTCAACATTAATGCTTTAGTCTATCTTTCTTTTTAATTCTTTTTTCTTTGCCATAGATATCAAATAATCATATCTCATCTTAGCTACATCCTCTGCATGTATAGCTAACTCTACTAATTTAGGATCGCTAACATTATCAAACATAGCTCGAGCAACTTGTATTTCCATCCTTGCCTCTTCTATTGAATCTATTAATTCCTGATCCTCTTCATTGTATTCAATTCTCTGAGATAACATTTCCATAATAATATTTCTATTCATAATATAAACCCTCCCAAAACTTTATATTTAAATACTATCCACTTTGGAATTGTTTATACAAAAAAAGATGGAATAAACTCCCATCATTCTTTTTAATATCTACATTAACGGTGCAAAAACCTTAAGTATTGATCTAACAAATCTATTTGACCATTTTATCTTGTTGCAATCTTCTAGTGTTATTCTTTGACACTTTTCTAAAGTAATTAAAAAATCTTCTTTTATTTCTAAAACTGATTTTGTTTTATATAACCATACGCCACACTCAAAATGTAAATATAGACTTCTATAATCCATATTAATAGTTCCAACAACTCCAACTTCATCATCTGAAACAAAGGTTTT
This sequence comes from Clostridium sp., assembly GCF_051654825.1. Taxonomy (GTDB): domain Bacteria; phylum Bacillota; class Clostridia; order Clostridiales; family Clostridiaceae; genus Clostridium. Next base: position 1,445 of record NZ_JBOFYU010000069.1, on the reverse strand, counting down.
TGAATGAATAAAACCTGGTGTATATTCGTATATCTTTACCCCTGATTCTATAAGCTGAGAATAATATGCTCTAGTAACTATATGAGCGTACCACTTATCTTCTATATGAGGTGTAACTATTCTAACATCTATTCCACCCTTAGCTGCTAACGTAAGTGCTGTTACTAATTCATTGTCAATTATTAAATAAGGTGTATTTATATATACATATTCTGTTGCCTTATTTATAATATTTAAATAAACATTTTCTCCTACAATTTCATCATCTAATGGACTATCGCCATAAGGTTGAACATATCCATCACTTTCAAACTCTTCTTCCCAATAAACCTTTGGTTTAAAAGTCTCATAATTATCTTTTTCATTAGTGTTAAAATTCCATACCTGTAAAAACATTAATGTTAAATTCCATACTGCATCACCCTTTAGCATAATTGAAGCATCCTTCCAATGTCCAAATCTAACTATTTCATTTATATATTCATCAGCTAGATTTATTCCACCTGTAAAAGCAGTATGTCCATCAATTACTGTTATTTTTCTATGATCTCTATTGTTCATTATTAAAGATAAAAAAGGAACAAATGGATTGAAAGCTAAGCATTTAATGCCCATTTTTTCTAATTTTTCATTATACTTATATGGAAGAGTTCTTAAGCACCCCATATCATCATATATTAACCTTACATCTACTCCATTTTGGACTTTTTTAACTAATATATCTAAAATAGAATCCCACATAACCCCTTCTTGTATTATAAAGTATTCCATAAAAATATAATGTTTAGCATTTTGTAGCTCTTCCTTTAACTTTTCAAAAAAATCCTCTCCTGGTGACAGATATTTTGTTGTAGTATTCTTATGTACTGCACAGGCAGCATAACTATTTATATATTTTGCCTGACTAGCTATAGATTTATTTTGACTTTCAATTTCTTTTATTATATTTTCATCTTGCATATTCAAAGGCACTACCTCTCTAGATACCTTTTCTATCTTTTTTCTAAATCTCTTGTTGCTTTTATTAGCAGCAAATATTAAATAAAATAACCCCCCAAATACAGGCACCAATAAAACAGGTATAGCCCACGCTAACTTATAGGATGGATTATCCTTTCTACTTAAAATATAAATAACAACAGCTATACTAACTACAATAAATAAAACATAAAGATAAACAAATGATTCACTTAATCTCCATATAGCAAAAGAAAGTATACCTAATTGAAGTATAATAAGAAGTCCAACTATTACCATTCTACTGAATAATAGTTCTAATATTTTTCTCATAATTCCTCCATTTTCATTTTTTCGATCTGTTAACTTATATGAACATTGCTCTTCTCAACCTAAGGAAATACAATAGGTTTGCGAAACTAAATAATACCCCCTCAGAAAAGGAGAGAAGAACAATGAACAAGACTAATATAAAATGCCCACGCTGT
>NZ_JBOFYU010000068.1:0-32002 GCF_051654825.1 Clostridium sp. | reverse complement strand
AAATAAAACCACCACAATTAGAAAAGAGAGGTGGAGCTTACTATAGTGATGCAGCATGTAACTTAATAAGCTCAATTTACAATGATAAAAAAGATATACAAGTTGTAAATACTTTAAACAATGGTGCTATTAGAGATATAAGAGATGATTCAGCTGTAGAAGTAAGCTGTGTTATTACTAAAGAAGGACCAAAGGCGTTATCAATTGGTTATTTACCAGTTGCAGTAAGTGGTTTAGTTACTCAAATAAAAGCATTTGAAGTATTAGCAGCTAAAGCAGCCGTTGAAGGAGATTATAATGCAGCATTACAAGCATTATGTATAAATCCTTTAATACCATCAGATGACTTAGCTAAAACCATTTTAGATGAAATGATGGAAGCGCATAAAGATTATTTACCACAATTCAACAATAAATAAAAATTGGCAGGTGTAATATGACTAAGTTAATAGTAAATGCAGATGATTTTGGTTTAAGCGAAGGTGTTAACTATGGAATAGTATCTGCATATAAAAATGGTATAGTTAAATCAACAACTATGATGGTAGGAATGCCAGCTTTTGAGCATGCAGTAGAGTTACTTAAGGAAAACAAGGGGCTTGGCTGTGGTATTCATATGACACTTAGCTTACATAAGCCAGTGCTTGAAACTCATAAAACAATAGTTGATGAAAATGGATACTTTTATAGAAGAATTACAAATGAACTTATAAAAGAAAAGTTTGATTTAGATGAAGTATATAAAGAGTTTTGCGCTCAAATAGAAAAAGCTAAAGAATATGGAATAAATATAAGTCATTTAGATTCACATCATCATGTTCATACATTAGCAGCTTTAAAACCCGTTATAGAAAAGATAGCTGTAAAATATGACTTGCCTATAAGAGGTGGCTTTGAAGAAGAGATAAGTTATGATAAAATAATTCCTATGATTGATATGTTTTATAATGAAAATGTAACAGAGGAATTCTTTGAAAAGCATATAGACGAAATAAAAAAATATGATGCAGTAGACCTTATGTCTCACCCTGCATTTATAGATAAAAAGCTTGTTAACTTTACTTCTTATTCATTAAAGAGAATGGATGAATATGAAATATTAACATCAGATAAAACTAAAAACATACTTAAAGAAAACAATATTGAAGTTTCAAATTATGAAAGTGTTTAGGAGATAGAATTATGGATGAAAAATTAATGGAAATATCATTTGGATTAATAGCAAATGCAGGAGAAGCTAAAGGTTTAGCATTTGATGCATTAAGTAAAGCTAAAGAAGGAAACTTTGATGAAGCAAGATCTTTAGTTGAAAAGTCAAGAGAAGAAATGCATAAAGCACATGCTTTCCAAACTCAATTAATAACTCAAGAAGCTTCAGGAGACAGTGTTCAAATGAATGTTCTTTTAGTTCATGCTCAAGACCATTTAATGAACGCTATGAACTTCCAACAATTAGCTGAAGAATTCATTGAATTATATGAAAGATTAAGCAAATTAGAAAATAGATAATTTAATATTAAAGAGGTATTTATAATTATATTTTATAAATACCTCTTTTGTGATTTTAAATCTTACTAAAGAAAAAATGTGAAGAATGTTGTAAATTTATAAAAAAACTATTATTATAATAAGGTAATATAATATGTATAAATTCTAAAATCTATAGCTTTGTGCTATAGGACTGGTTCGAGAACTCCCAGTATAAAAAACTAGGGATTTATATAGTGGCAGTATATAAGTTATATCCTTAGATATGGCTTTTTTTGAGTGAAAAAAGTTATATAGTTCTCCTTAACTCATAATTAAGGAGGAGATAGGAATGAAAAAAACATCTACACAAAAAATAACATTAATAGGGCTATGTATAGCTCTAAACATTATAGGAGCTTTTATTGCTCTTATGACAAGAATACCTTTATTGCTTGATTCAATTGGAACAATAATGGTATCAGCTCTTTTAGGTCCAGTTTATGGTATTGCAACTGGTTTAACCTCAAGCATTATAAATGGAGTTACTTATGATATATATGCTCTTTATTTTGCACCAGTGCAAATAGCAGTAGGTCTATTAGCGGCTATGTTATATAGGAAAGGATTAATGAAAGGTAAAAAATCATTTTTAGGTGTATTTTTACTTTCAACTGTATCAGCATTTATGGGAGCTGTAATTGCAGCCTATGTATTTGGTGGAGTAACATCATCAGGTTCTTCTTATATAGTTCAAGTATTATCAAGTATAGGAGTTAATAAGGTAGTAAGTGTATTTATAACGCAGTTCCTTATGGATTATGCTGATAGATTTATATCAGTAATGATAGTAAATTCAGTAATAGTTCAAATTCCACAATACTTTAAGCAAAAATTAATAGGGCAAGGATAAAAAATATGGATAGATATAGTAAGATAAAAGAAAAAACTAAAAGAGAAATAGTACTTTTAAAAGGTTTTCCTTGTATTTGGGGAAAATGTTCATTTTGTGATTATATTTTAGATAATTCAACTAAAGAAGAAGAAATGAATAAATTAAATTATGAAGTATTAGAAAACATCACAGGTGAATATGGAGTACTAGAAGTAATTAATTCAGGAAGTTGTTTTGAATTACCAAAGGGAACATTAGAAAGAATTAAAGAAGTAATACAGGAAAAAAATATAAAGAGATTATTTTTAGAAAGTCATTGGTGTTATAAAAATAGACTTAATGAAATGAGAGAATTTTTCAATATTCCAATTACATTTAAAATAGGTGTTGAAAGCTTTGATTATGATTTTAGAAATGAATTTTTAAATAAAAATGCAAAGTTTAAATCAGTAGAAGAGCTAAAGGAAAACTTTGATTCACCATGTATGATGGTTGGGATTAAAGGTCAAACAAAAGAAATGATAGATGAAGATATGAAGATAGTATTTGAAAATTTTAATCATGCAACTATAAATGTTTTTATTGATAATAGTTCAAAACTAGAAAGAGATGAAGAATTAGTTCAATGGTTTATTAAAAAATACAAAGAAAAACTTGATAATCACCCTACAATAGAAGCGTTATATAATAATACAGATTTTGGTGTAGGAGAATAGAAAAAAGTCCAAAGCAATTAGCTTTGGATTTTTTTATTTACTTTTATGTATTTATAAGAATATATATGGTAAAGAATATAAAAGATAAAATTAATTGTTAGTATTAAAAATGGAGTTAAAATGAAAAAGGTCAATAAGATATATTATGATTTAATGATAGCTACCTTATCTATTACAGTGGTGGTAATAGTATTAGTTGAAACATTAATGGATTTATCTAAAGGAACATTAATAGTATTAAGATGTGTAGATTTTTCAATATGGGTTATCTTTTTAGTAGATTATTTTTTTAGATTATATAAAGAGAGTGATAAGATAAATTTTATAAAAAATAATAAAATAGATTTAATTTCTATTTTACCTTTAAATACTATTATGATGTCCCTTAGAATTTTTAAGATATCAGGAATAATAAAGGTTATAAAGCTTTCTAAATTAGCTAAAGCTATGGTTTTTGTAGGAAAGTTTGAGAAAAAGCTAGGAGATTTTATAAAGACCAACAACTTAAACTATATAATAATATCAACAATAGCAGTTGTTATTTTAGGATCATTAGCTATAAGTATAGTTGAGGGAATAAGCTTTAATGATGCCTTGTGGTGGAGTTTTGTAACAGTTACTACTGTTGGATATGGAGATATTTCTCCACAAACATATTTAGGAAGAGGAATAGCTATATTGCTTATGCTTGTAGGCATAGGGTTTATTAGTATGCTTACAGGAACTATAGCAACATATTTCTTAAATAAACATAGAGAAAGTAAAACTTATAAGGAAGTAGTAGTAGATGAAATTAAATTAAGGTTAGATAAATTTGATGATTTATCAACGGATGATTTAAGGATAATGTTTAGTATTCTTGAAAAATTAAAGGATGGAGAAAATGAAAAAAATATAAAAAAATAAACTATAAAAAAACTTTATATTATATGAAGAATATGGTATGATAAAACGGTATATTTGCAAATGGAGGGATTTTTATATGAAGCATATAAAAACTATAAACAAATCAAACATAAAGAACAGCTTAGTTAAACCAGGATGTAAAGAGTGTGCAAACTCATGTCAATCAGCTTGTAAGACTTCTTGCACAGTTGCAAACTTAGAGTGCGAAAATTAATAATTTAAGCAGTAACTTTTTAGTTACTGCTTACTTTTTATAGACAGTAAATTGGAAAATTTAAGAATATATATTGATTTTTAGATAGTGGAGGTAGAAAGATGTCATTAATTCATAAATTTAAACAAGGAGATAATTTCTTTGTTTTAGACGTAAATACAGGAGCTGTACATATTGTAGACGAGCTTGTATATGATTTAGTAAATGAAAATTCAATGGATTCAAAAGAATCTTTAATAGAAAAGTTTGGAGATAAGTATGGACAAGATACTGTTTCTGAAGCTTATGATGAAATACAAGAATTAATTAAAGAGGAAATACTATACTCAAAGGATAATTATGAAGAAATAGCTCATGGTTCAATGGATGATAGAGATTATATTAAGGCTGTTTGCTTAAATATTATTCATGGATGTAACTTAAGATGTAAATACTGCTTTGCTGATGAAGGTGAGTATAACGGAAATAAGGGTGTAATGTCACTAGAAACAGCTAAAAAGGCAATTGATTATGTTGTTAAGAGAAGTGGTCCAAGAAGAAATATTGAAATAGATTTATTTGGTGGAGAGCCAACAATGATAATGGACACTATAAAGGACATTATTAAGTATGCAAGAGAAAATGAAAAAGAGTGGAAAAAGAATATAAGATTTACTATGACTACTAATGCAACTCTTTTAACTGATGATATGATGGATTTCATGGATAAGGAAATGGGAAATATCATACTTTCATTAGATGGAAGAAAAAGTGTTAATGATAATGTAAGAATAAAAGTAGATGGAAAAGGATCATATGATGATATACTTCCAAATGTAAAGAAAATGATAGAAAAAAGAACACCTGGAAAAATGTATTATGTTAGAGGTACATTTACAAGAGCTAATACTGATTTCTATGAAGATGTAATGGCTATGGTTAATGAAGGCTTTGATGAAGTTTCAATTGAGCCAGTAGTTTTAGAAAGTGGACATCCTTTAGCTTTAAGAGAAGAAGATTTAGAGGAAATAATGACAAACTACGATAAGCTATATGAAGATATGGCTAAAAGAAAAAGAGAAAAGAAGGGTGAATATAACTTCTATCACTTTAACGTAGATTTAAATGGTGGTCCATGTGTTTATAAGAGAATATCAGGATGTGGAGCAGGATTTGAATATGTAGCAATTACACCTCAAGGTGAAGTTTATCCTTGTCACCAATTTGTTGGAAGAGAAGAATATAAGCTAGGAACTATATATGATGATTCATATAATTCAGATTTAGGAAAAGAATTTAAGAAAGCTCATATATATAATAAACCTAAGTGTAAGGATTGTTGGGCAAGATTCTACTGTAGTGGAGGATGTCAAGCAAACAACGTAAGCTTTAATGGAGATATGAAAATTCCTTATGAAATAGGATGTAAAATGCAAAAAAAGAGAATAGAGTGTGCTATAGCATTAAAGGCTGAGTAATTAAATGGTCCTTCTATAACATAGAAGGACCATTTTTTTCTAGAAAATATAAAAAAATAATTTATAATATAGTTGTAGCAATATAATAGTTAATTAAAAAAGGATGAGTTTATATGATAAAAGATTGTATTTTAAATAATGGTTTAAGGTTAATATATAAAAAAAGCACAAGTGATTTAACGTCAATATCAATATCAATAGATGCAGGGGCAGCTACAGATGGAGATAAACTTGGAATAGCACATGCTACAGAGCATATGGTTTACAAAGGTACATTAAAAAGATCTGAATCTGAAATAAATAAAGAGTTAAGTGAAGTCTTTGGATTTCAAAATGCTATGACTAATTATCCATATGTAATATATTATGGAACATTATTAAGTAGTGATTTTGAATTAGGTATAGAATTATTTTCAGACATTATTTTAAATCCTACTTTTAAGGCAGAGGGATTTAAAGAGGAAATGGATGTAATAATTGAAGAATTAAATGAATGGGATGAAGAAGTAGAACAACTTTGTGAAGATAAATTATTTTATAACGCATTTAATGATATAAGAATAAAGCATCCTATTATAGGAACTAAAGAAACCTTAAAAAATATTTCTTTAGAAGATATAAAAGAATTTTACAATAAGAGATATATTCCAAGTAATTCATCAATAGCTATAGTTACAGCATTAGAATTTGAAGAAGTAGTTAATATAGTCTCAAGTTATTTTAATAAGTGGAAAACTTCAAGTGAAAATAAAACTTTAGAAAAGATAGAAACGCTTAAAGAAGGATATTATGAAGATCATAGAGAAGGAATAAACACAGTAAAGGTAGAAATGATATTTCCAATTAGTGATTTAAATAAAGATGAAATAGTAAAGCTAAGAATTTTTAATGAATATTTTGGAGAAGGGGTAAATTCTATTTTATATGATACCTTAAGAACAAAAAATGGTCTTATTTATGATGTAATAACTAAAATAGCTTATGAAAAACATATTAATTTATATAAAATAACCTTTAGTACTTCAAATGAAAACTTAAATAAATCAATTTCATTAGTTAAAGATTGTATAAATAAATTGTATAAAAATGAGTTAGGAATAAATGAAGATGAGATAAAAAAATATATTAAAACTTTAAAGCTAAAGAGATTATTTAGAGAAGAACAAAGTATAATAATTGCAAAAGAGCTATCAACTTATAATACTATGTTTGGAGATTATAAAGTTTATAGTGATGAATTTAATGGAATAGAAAACTTTAAAGCAAATGAAATTATGGAAGTTGCAAAAAAGATTTTAAAATCTTCAGCAATTCAAGTAATTAAAAACAAAGAGGGGAAAGAGGAATAATATGAAGGATAAATTACCATTATTAACGGCTTTAACTGATTATCATAAGGAAAATAATTTAATATTATCTATGCCAGGGAATAAGTGTGGATTAGCCTTTACAAGGGATAATATAGGAGAGGAATTTAAGAAAAAATTAGGAAGTCTAGATATTACAGAAGTAGATCCATTAGATAATTTGCATGCACCAGAAGGGGTTATAAAAGAAGCACAAGAATTACTAGCAAAGCTTTATGGAGTAAAAAAAGCATATTTTATGGTTAATGGAAGTTCAGGGGGAAATCTAGCGTCTATTTTTGCAGCCTTTAATGAAGGTGATGAAGTTCTAGTAGAAAGAAATTGCCATAAATCTATTTATAATGGATTAATACTTAGAAAGTTAAAGGTAATTTATATAGATGCTAAAGTAGATGAAAAAAGAGGGATTCATCTTCCTCCAAATAGAGAAAAGATTTTTGAAGCATTAAATAAAGCTGAAAATCCAAAGGGAATTATATTAACTCAGCCTAATTATTATGGTATATCATATAATATCGAAGATGTAGTAAAAGAATTAAAATCTAAAGGAATGAAAATTATTATAGATGGGGCTCATGGGGCACATTTTGGATTTTCAAATAAATTACCTAATTCATTTGCGAAACTTGGTGATTATATAGTTTTAAGTGCTCATAAAACATTGCCAGCATTAACACAAGGTGGATATTTATTAGTAAATGATGAAAATACTAATGTGGAGTTTTACATAAAGGCTTTTATGACAACATCACCATCATATTTAATAATGGCATCCTTAGATTATTCAAGATATTATTTAAGTAAATATGCTAAGGATGATTATGAAAAGCTAATAAACATAGCAGAAGATTGGAAGAATAAAATTAATAATTTAAATAAGGTTAATATATTAGAAAAAAATGATATTAATAATGGATATGGTATAGATTTAAGCAGATATTTAATGCTTCTTCCACAGGGATATAGTGGTCATAAGCTTTTAGATTACTTAAGAAAAAATAAAATTCAATGTGAAATGAGCTTTAATTTAGGTGTAGTACTTATTTTTTCACCTTTTAATAATGAAGAAGACTTTAAAAAGATATATGATTCTATAAACAAACTTTCTTTAGAGGAAATAAAAGAAGAAGCAAGTGGAACAAGCTATTATCTTACTCCAGAAAAGGTATTAGAGCCTTATGAAGTCTTTAACAAAGATTTTAAGCTAGTATCATTAGATGATTCTATAGGAGAAATTGCAAGGGAATCAATAATTCCATATCCACCAGGAATACCACTTATTTGTGCAGGTGAAAAAATTACAAAGGATGCTATAAATATTATAAAAGAATATTTAAGAAATGGACGAAGTGTAATAGGAATAGAGGATGAGATGATTTCTATCGTAGAAAAATAATTTGTGTGAGTATAGAATATTAAATTTAAAATTAATATTGAAAGAAAATACTAGCGAGAGTATTATTATTTATTATAAGAGTAAGAGAGAAATGAGTTTAGGAGGTATAATTATTTGGCTACATTAAAGGAAATAGCTGAAAAAGTAGGTGTTTCAGTTGCTACAGTTTCTAGAGTGTTAAATAATGATAGTGGTATATTAGTTTCAGATGATACAAAGCTAAATATTTTTAAGGTAGCTGATGAATTAGAATATAAAACTGTTAAACAAAGAAAAGGGAAATTAAAGGAAAATAAAAGCATTTGTATCGGCATTGTTGAAATGTATGATGTTTTAAAACAATTAGAGGATCCATATTACTTGCTTTTACGTAATATAGTTGAAAGGGAGTGTTTTCAAAACGAATTAAAGGTTGTAAAACTTTTTAGGGAAAGCAATGGATATGAGTGTATTGAAAAAGTAGACTTAGATGGAATAATTGCTATTGGGAAGTTTAGTGAAACAGAAATTAACTTTATGGCACAAAAAACTAATAATATAGTATTTTTAGATTCATCACCAAATGATGAAATTTATGATAGTGTCAAAATAAACTTTAAGCTTGGAGTGAAACAAGGCTTAGATTATTTTGTTAAACTTGGTCATAGTAAAATTGGGTTTATAGGTGAAAGATATACCTTAGTTGACAGTGTAAATCCAACTATAGATGATAGATTAAGATTCTTTAATGAATATATGAAAAATATAAATTTATTAAATGAAGATTATATAATAGATTGTAATATGACATCAAAGGGTGGCTATGATGGAATAAATAGCTTTATTGAAAAGAAAAAAGAAATGCCAACAGCTTTTTTTATAGCTAATGATGCTGTTGCTACAGGAGTAATTAGGGGACTTCAAGAAAATAAAATAGATATTCCAAAGGATGTTAGCATAATTGGATTTAATGATACAATTATTTCTCAATATTTAACTCCACCATTAACATCTATAAAGGTTCATATAGAGAGACTTGGAAGAGAGTCTGTAAGCTTAATGCTCGAAAGAATAAGTAATAGATCTTATCCTAAGAAGGTTATTATTCCTAGTGAATTTATAGAACGAGAAAGTGTAAAAAAATTATAATATATATTATGAAACCATAATAAGAATTTTAACACTGATCTAAATTTGAATGTTAGAGGTACTTATCTGCGAGTAAGTCTTTTCTTGAGTCTTCCTAAAGTGGTGGGAATGTATAAGATAAATGATAAGCATCTAGTAAAATATTAATTTTACTAGGTGCTTTTTGTTTTAATATTTACGTAAAAATAATTTTAGTAAAAAAATAAAATTTTTAGTAAAAATAATATTAATTTTACTAAAAGGAATGTATAATATAAATAAGAGAATTATTAATTAATATTTGGTAATTAACTTAGGAGGTATTGAGAATGTTTTTAGGTGTAGATTATTATCCAGAACAATGGGATGAAAAAATGATAGAAGAGGATTTAGACAATATTATTGAACTTGGAAGCAATGTAATTAGAATAGGTGAATTTGCTTGGCATATAATGGAGAAAACAGAAGGGCAATATGACTTTACTTATTTTGATAATGTAATAAAGAAGGCTAAAGAAAGAGGATTGAAAGTTATATTTGGAACACCAACAGCAACAATGCCAGCTTGGCTTGCAAATAAGTATCCAGAGGTTTTATCGGAATATGAAGATGGAAATAAAAGAGTCTTTGGTGGGAGAAGACAATACTGCTTTAATAGTAAAAAATATAATGAGTATTCAATTAAAATAATAAAAGCATTAGTTAATAATTATAAGGATGAAAAAGCAATTGTAGCATGGCAAATAGATAATGAGTTTGGGCATGAAGGAAGTGATGAATGTTTTTGTAATGAATGTAGACAGTCATTTAGAGAATATTTATCTAACAAATATGATAATAATATTGAAGGTTTAAATAAAATATGGGGAACAGAATTTTGGTCACAACAATATAATTCTTTTGAAGAAATACCAGTTCCTATTAAAACTATAACTACTCATAATCCATCATTAAGAATGGAGTGGGAAAGATTTAGAAGTGAAAGTATAGAAAAATATGCTAAGATGCAAGTAAGCTTACTAAAAGAAATATTAGGCGATAGCTCAACTATAATACATGATTTCTCAGGTGGTTATTTTGATAAGCATTTTGACTTTACTAAGGTAGCAAAAGAAATAGATGTTGTGGCTTATAATAACTATCCAGTATGGGGAGGACAAAAGGAGCCTATACCAGCTTATGAAATCGCTTGTGGATTAGATTTTATGAGAGGATCTAAAAATAAGAACTTTTGGATAACAGAAGCTATAATGGGAGCACAAGGACATGATGTTATTGGTTATCTTCCAAGACCTAATCAAGCAAAAATGTGGTCTTATCAAGCTATGGCACATGGATGCAATTCATTAATGTATTTTAGATATAGAGGAGCTACTAAAGGTGCAGAGCAATTTTGTTATGGAGTTATAGATGCAGATAATAAAAAAAGAAGAAAGTTTTATGAAGTTAAAAGCTTTTTCAATGAAATGAAACTAAATAAAGAAGTAATAAATAGTAATATAAATTCTGAATTGGCAGTAATTCATGACTATGATTCTATGGCTTCATTTAGAATACAAAAGCAAAGCGAGCTTATGGATTATAAAAAAGAAGTTTATAGACTATATAGACCTTTTTATGAAAAAAATATAAATATTGATGTTATTCCAGCATATTCAGACTTTTCTAGTTATAAGGTTTTATTAATACCTGTGATGATAGTTTATAAAGCTGATGTTCAAAGAAAAATAAAGGAGTTTGTTAAAAATGGTGGAACAGTTGTATTTACATTTAGAACTGCAGTAAAGGATGTTTATAATAATTTAACTTTAAATGAATATAATCCAACTTATTATACTGATTTAATTGGAGGATTTGTTGAAGAAATAGAAGCTCTTCAAGAAGGTCAAGAAATTAAAATTAAAGGTGAAGAAAGATTTAAAGGAATAGAAGGAAAGGGAATAGTATTTAGAGATATGATAAATATTACTACAGCTAAAAGCTTATTTTCCTATGATGATGAATTCTTTAATAATTTATCTGCTATAACGTATAATAAATATGGAAAGGGATCTGTTTATTATATAGGAACTGGAGTAGATGATAATATTATGGATTTAATATCATTAGAAATATTAAATAATAGTAATATTGAGTATATTGATTCTCCAAAAGGAGTAGAAATAGTTAAAAGAGTTTATAATAATAAGAACTATTATTTTATAATGAATCATAATGGAAAAGAAATAGAATTTAAAAATATTAAATTAGATTCATATGAAAGTAAAATAATAGAAGAAATATAATTTATATAGTAAAATAGGCTTAAGGATTTTATCTTTAAGTCTTATTTTTTATGGAGGAGATATACTATGAAAGAAATAATAGAAGTAAAAAGAAAAAATGATGTTAATGAAGAAATAAGGTTAAAAGTTTTAGATTTAACATATATAGATGAAATAATGAAGTTACAAGAGGATATAATAAATGGTTTAGAAGATAAACAACTTTATGCATCTACTGAGAAAGAGGAATTTATCGAATACATAAATAGCTATGGAAAAATAATTGGTTATGTAAATGAAGAAGGTAAGCTAATAGCCATGGGTGTCTATGCAAAAAAAGGATATGATAAAGGTAATTATGGCTATGATATTGATATTCAGGGAGAAGACTTATTAAAGGTTGGACAAATCGAATCAACTGTAGTTAGACCTGAATATAGAGGAAATAGACTTCAAAAGATTATATGTGATATATTAGAAAAAATTGCAATAGAAGATGGAGTAAAAACTCTTTGCGCAACTGCATCACCATATAATGAATTTAGCGTAAATACTTTTATTAAGTTAGGATATGAAATTAAAAAAGATAAGATTAAATATGGTGGATTAAGAAGATACGTACTAGTGAAAGAAGTTAATAGATAATAGAAAATATTGAAGAAATTTATTAAAGGTAATAAGTAAAGGTTAAAAAGTTAATTGTTAAAATATTAAAGCCAGTAAAATAATTTTACTGGCTTTATTTTCTAATGATTTATAAAAAATTATTAAAGCTTAAGGCTTTATTAATATATAAATAAATTTGAAAGAATCGCTAATATTCCACTTGTTAAAAAGCAAAGGGATAATGAACTAATGTTTATGCTTGGTTTAGTTATTAAAGAAGTTTTAGGTTCGTTTGTTTCCTTTAATTGAAGGACTGCTTCTGATGTATGTTGAGAATTTAGACTGCTAAAACCTTGGAAACATAAACCTAATGGATCACCACCTATAGATGTTGCAAATCCTATAAAAGTAAAGATTAACCCTTCAAATAGAAGAACTTCTTTAAAGTTGAAATTAAATAAGAAGCTTGTACCTAATCCTATTAGTATAGTAACGATATAAATGGAAACTAAGACTAAAACAAGGTAAAAGGCCTTTTGTAAAATAGCAGTGATTTTGTTAATCATATTAGTATCCTCCCTAAAAATAAGAATTAACTTTATTCACTACATTATATGAAAAAACTAAATAATTTATATTACGAATTATTCAATATATAGAAGGAAAATAAATTAAAAAATCAAATCTTTATTTAAATATAAATTTAATTAAACAAAATTTATTTAAGGAATAATTTTAGTAGTATTTATTAGATTATTAGAGTTAAAAAATACTATTTACAAAAAAGTAAAGTAGAGAAAATAGGAAAAAAATCATTAAATACACGTTTAATATATTGAAAGAATTAAAAAATGTTGAAGTTTTAATAGGATATAAAAATAAAACCTATCAAAATGAATTTAATTTTGATAGGCTTTACTATTTAAAATTTATTATGAACTTCTTCAGCTTGCATTTTCTTTAAGTCCTTTAAGCGTATATGGGTCTCCTTCATAACATTATAATAAGAGTCACCATCTGAAAGCATTTTTTTAGCTATATTACGTTGAGAAGCTAAGTCTAAATTTTCATTGTACATACTAAAACCTCCTAAAAAATATATCATTAATAGTGTCTCTTTATAGAGGGATTGTTATTCTGAAAATAAAATTATTAATAAATTCTTTTATATATATTAATAAAAAGTTAATTAATGACCATTTACAGTAAATTACAAATAGGGTATAATAAGTGGGAAAAAGAAAAATGTAAACATTTAATATGCAAAATAAAGACTTTTAAAGTTAATTGTGGTATTTGGTTAAGGAGGCAACATTATGGGTAAAAGCAGTATTAGAAAGAGAATCTTACCAGCAATAATTATGGCAATTGTTACATTAAATATAAGTATGCCTGTACTTGCAACACCTAATGAAGAAGTAAATCAAAAGGTAACAGAAAATCAAGAGAAGTTTAAAGAACTAGCAAAAACTATTGATGAAACCCAAGGAAAGATATATAGACTTAATACAGAAATAGAAACAATTATTGAAAAAATAAAAAATAATAAAGATGAGCTGAAGGTAGTTTCTGATGATGTAGAAAAATCCAAAAAAGAAATAGAACAATCTAAAATTGAATTGCTAGACCAAGAAGAAATGTTAGCTAAGAGGCTTAGAGAACTTTATAAATCAGGTGGGCAAAACAGTTATTTTGTTATGTTATTATCATCTGAAGGGTTTACTGATTTTGTATCAAAGATTTTTGCAACTAGTAAAATGGTTAGTCTAGATAAAAAGGTAATAAGTGATTTAAATGAAAAACAAGATGAATTAGAAAAAGATATAAAGACTCTTGAAAAAAAGAGTAACGATATAGAAAAAGCTACAGAAAGTAATGAAAAAGCTTTAGAAGAGTTAGAAAATAAAAAGAAGGAACAAGAAACATTAGTAACTCAAATGTTATCAGAGCAAGCTAAATTTGATGATGAGTATTTAGCTGTTAGTGAGAGAAATCTTATAGAACATCAATTAAAGGTGTTAAAGGAATCAGATTCATTAGAGGAATTACATGTAGTGATAAATCAATTAATAATTATTAGAGACAAGCAGTTAAAAAGCCCTACTGTAATACAAGAAATAAATAAGGCTATAGTAGATGTAACTGCAAGAGTAAAGGGACTAGATAAATATTTACAAGAAAAGGGTACAGCCATTCCAGAGGGAACTTTAAAGGGAAGTGCTATAGTAAGCTATGCCTATCAATTTTTAGGTAAACCATATGTTTTTGGTGCAGAAGGTCCAGATGAGTTTGATTGCTCAGGCTTTACTAGATATGTATATATGAATACCATAGGGGTAGATATAACAAGAACAACATACACTCAAATTGGACAAGGTAAATCAATTTCTTTAAGTGAATTGCAATTAGGGGATTTAGTATTTACATATGGGGTTGACCATGTGGGAATATACGTTGGTGGAGGAAGCTACATACACTCTCCACAGCCAGGTGAATCAATAAAGGTATCACAAATAACATCATTTACAGAAGGTAGACGAATAATTGAAGATTAAGATTAAAGGAGTTCACTCTCATAAAGTGAACTCCTTTTTAAATTTTCCAATGTTCTTTAAATTTAAGTATTTCATTCCAACTTTTTGATGATACTTGTTGAGTAAGAATTAACTCATCTTCTAAGTCTGATAATCTTTTGCCATATATTTGATCAACAGTTGATAAATCAAATTCTAAACGATCTATCATATCAACCTTTTCTGAAATTATATTAAAAACTTCTAATATATCGGATTTGAATTTATCATTTTCAGACTTTATAGTTTTTAATTCATTTTGTAAGTGAGCAACAGTTTGTTGGGTCGACATTACAATACTAGTCATTTGCTTAAGAATTTTAGGTAATGTTTTTAACATTTCATTTGTTTCTTGTAAAGTAAGATTACCTTCATCATTACTTAATCGGTTATTACTTGGTTGTTGCTCCATGGAATTCACCACCTTATATCAAGATATGTAGATTTTATATTAGTTTAATTAAAATATAAAAAAATCCCTTTATAAAAGATTATATGTTTGAATCTAATTAATGTTGATAAATATAGAAAAAAAAGAATATAATTAGTATAAATAACTATATAGAAAAGATTAATATTTAGTATATGGAGGACAATACTTGGAAACTAAAATAAATATTAGAGAAGAAAATAAGGTTAAAGTAAAAAAGCCAAAGCATTATAAAGTTATAATGCATAATGATGATTTCACTACAATGGAATTTGTTGTGGCAATATTAATGGACATTTTTAATAAAAGTGTTGAAGAGGCAAACAAGGTAATGATGGATGTTCATAAATCAGGTAGAGGTATTGCAGGGATTTATACATATGATATTGCAAATTCAAAGGTTATGGTAGCAATGACGTTAGCTAAGGAAGAAGATTTTCCTTTTAAGCTTACTATAGAGGAGGTTTAAAAAAATGGAACTTTCTAAAAGCGTAAATAAGGTTTTAAGTGAAGCATATAAATTAGCAAGAAGAAATGAGGATGAGTTTTTTACTCCTGAACATTTACTATATTGTTTATTAAATAATAGTGATTTTGAAAGTGCATTTAAAAAATGTAATGGTGATATAGAAAAATTAAGAAAAGATTTAGAAGAATATATAAGTAATTATGTAGATAAGGTTCAAGGAATAGAGCCAAGTGAAAGTTATTCACTAAATACTATAATACTTAATGCTGCAAAGCAAGCTGCTTTTAGTGAAAAGGATGTTATAGATATAGAGCATATAATTTCTGCTTTATATTTATTAGAGGAAAGTTATGCTACTTATTATTTAGAAGAACAAGGAATAAGTAAGGGCGATTTATTATATTTCTTATGTCATAGAGATTTAGATAAAAATGAAGATAGCGACATAAAAGAAGATAATAAAAAAGAAAATAATAAGGGGATTTTAAAGAAATATACTACAAACTTAAATGATTTAGTAAAGGAAGAATTAATAGACCCATTAATCGGAAGAGAACATATTATTAATAGAACTATTCAAATATTATGTAGAAGAACTAAAAACAATCCTATTCACGTTGGTGAGCCTGGTGTAGGGAAAACTGCTATTACATATGGTTTAGCAAGGATGATAGTAGATGGAAAGGTTCCAAAGCAACTTGAAAATGCGCAAATATTTTCTTTAGATATATCTTCTATATTAGCAGGAACTAAATATAGAGGAGATTTTGAGGAAAGAATACAAGATATTTTTAATGAAATACAAGAATTAGAAAATCCAATAGTATATATTGATGAAATACATAATATAGTAGGGGCAGGAGCCTTAAATGGAGGGGCACTAGATGGTGCAGGTCTTATAAAAGGATATTTATTAAAAGAAAAAATAAGATTTATTGGTGCAACTACATTTGATGAGTATAAAAAATACTTTGAAAAGGATAAAGCTTTAAGTAGAAGGTTTGGAATAGTAGATATAAAGGAAACATCTGTTGATGAAACTATAAAGATTATTAATGGACTAAAGGGTAATTTTGAGGATTTCCATAAGGTGAAATATTTAGATGAATCTATAGTTTCAGCAGTTGAATTAAGCAATAAATATATAAATGATAAGTTTTTACCAGATAAGGCAATTGATATTATAGATGAGGCAGGAGCATATATTAGCATTAATAATGAGGATGAATCTAATAGAATAATAACATCTAATACAATAGAGGAAATTATATCATCTATTTGTAATATTCCAAAGCAGACTATTGAAAGTCATGAAATTGATTCTTTAAGAGAGCTTGAAGGTACATTAAAGAAAAATGTATTTGGTCAAGAAGAGGCAATTAAAGAAGTAGTAAAATGTATAAAACTTTCAAGAGCTGGGTTAAAGGAAGAGAATAAACCAGTGGCAGCAATGTTATTTGTTGGACCTACAGGTGTAGGTAAAACAGAAATAGCTAAGACTTTATCAGATGTTCTTAATATAGATTTAATAAGATTTGATATGAGTGAATATACTGAAAAGCATGCAGCTGCTAAGCTTATAGGCTCACCACCTGGGTATGTTGGATATGAGGAAGGTGGAATGCTAACTGATGCAATAAGAAAGAAGCCTAATTCAGTTTTATTATTAGATGAAATTGAAAAGGCTCATACAGATATTTTAAGTGTTTTATTACAAGTAATGGATTATGCTACCTTGACTGATAATAAAGGAAGAAAAGCGGATTTTAGAAATAGTATAATAATTATGACATCAAATGCAGGAGCAAGGGAAATTGGAAAATCTCTTGTAGGATTTGGAAGAAGAGAAGTAAATAGTAGTTCTATTGATAGTGAAGTAAAGAAAGTATTTACTCCTGAATTTAGAAATAGATTAGATAAAATAATTAAGTTTAATCATATAGATGAAAATATGGCAAATAAGATAGTTTATCATCAGTTAAATAAATTTAAGCATAAGTTAATGGATAAAAATATAGAAATAGAATTTACTGATGACTTAAAAAGCTATATTGCTAAAAAGGGAGTTTCTACTGAGTTTGGAGCAAGGGAAATTATTAGAATTATAGATTTAGAGTTAAAATCTATTTTAGTTGATGAAATTTTATTTGGAAAGTTAAGAGATGGTGGAAAATGTACAGTTGATATTATTGATGGTAGTTTACAAATAATATAAGTATTTAAAGTGATTTTAATTTTTTCTTAATATGTATTTAATATTTATGATATATAATAAGTTTATCTAAACTTAATTAACCCTTAATTAAGTAAAACTGCCTAAGTTTTTAATTATTTAGGCAGTTTTTTTTATATAAATAATTATTTTATTATAGTAACATTATTTATAGGAGTAAAATCAATTGATGGATTATTTTCAAAGTATTTTAAAAGTAATTCAGTAGTATCTATATCTATCTCTGCAACTACTTGAGATTCCTTAAACATTTTATAATCTCCACCACCATTCGCTCTATAGCTATTAACAACAACATTAAAACAATCATTATCCTTAATAGGCACATTTTCATAAGTAAGTGAAACAATTTTTTCACCAAGTGGATTTGATACCTTAATAGTATATTTTATACCATCCCACATATCGTATTGATAATGTTGAGCCTTTGGATAAATATAATCTTTATTTATAGAGATTTCACCATTTTCTATTGTAAAATAGTTAGCTGTTTTTTCTAAGGCCTCTTTAATTTTAGCTCCTGACATTTTAAGTACTTTTAAAGTGTTTGCATAAGGACATGCGGAAAGTACATCTCTAACAGAAACATCCTCATCAAAGCCACGTGTATTATCAAATAAAGGCATTACAGAAATATCTGCATTAGTTAGTTCCATTTGAATATTATTAATAAATTGTATTATAGGATGTTTTTCTAACCTGGCTTTAAAGAAATCTTGTACGATAAGTTTTTTATTTAATTTTGATATTTTTCTATCTAACCATTCTTGCCCTTTTTCTTCATAGGGTTTAAATATATTTTCTATATTTTTATCACTTTCATATTCTTCAACATTAAGTGTAGAGGAAGTACTATCCTTTATAATCCATTTTCCTTTTGTGTCCTCTTCTATGTTTAATTGTATTGATCCAATCATTGAACCTTTAGGAAGCGGCATTACATAAGGAATATTATTATATTTGCCATAGGAATGTCTATGTTGATGACCTAAAAGTAACACATCTATACCTTTAATTTTTGATAATATTTCAAATCCCTGATTTTCACCATTTTGAACACCCTCATTAATATTGCTTTGAGGATCTTTTTCTAGGCCACCATGATATGTAACTATTATAATATCAACTTTATTACGAATTTCATTTACTATTTTTTCTATAGATTCAACAGGGTCTAGAAATTCTAGAGGATTTAAAATTTTACTATCAATCCAATTTGGAATATATTTTGTGGTTGCGCCTATGAGTCCTATCTTTAATCCATTATCATAGTTTTTGATAGTATAAGGTTTTATATTTAATATATTTTCAAAGTTTTTTACATTACAACATAACCAAGGAGCTGTACATTCATTTATAAAGTTATTTAAGTTTTCTTTTCCATAATCAAATTCATGATTTCCTATAGTATGAGCATCGTATTTTAAATAATTAAATATCAATGCCATGGGATTTGGAAGATTCGCATGGTTTTTAATGTAATTGTAAATAATAGGATTGCCTTGGTAGCTATCACCAGTATCTATTAATAAATTTATATTGTCTTTACTTCTAATATTATTTATTAAAGATGAAATTTTACTAAGTCCTATATTAGATTTTTTTTCATCATGATATGTTTTAGGCAACACATAACCATGTAAATCAGAGGTTTGAATTATATTTACTTTCATTTTATCACTTCCTTCAAAATATATTTTACCCAAATTTCAATTAAAGATAATGTATATATTGTTCACATTTAATACATTATATTGATATGTAGAAAATTAAAGCGAGGTGAAATTTTAATGGGGATTAAATTAGATAAATTACTAGTAAAGTTTGGTGACTTTACAGCTATTGATAATATAAGCATCCAAATCCCTAAAGGAAAGTTAGTTTCTTTACTAGGTCCATCAGGATCAGGTAAATCAACTACGTTATTTACAATTTCAGGTATTCACAAACCAAGTGGAGGAAAAATATTTTTTGGCGATCGTGATGTCACTGGTTTAGAGCCAGAAAAATTAGGTATAGGATTAGTTTTCCAAAACTATGCACTATATCCACATATGACTGTAAAAGAGAATATTATGTTCCCACTTAAAAATTTAAAATGGAGTAAAGAAGATTCAGAAAAAAGAGCAGTAGAAGTAGCAAAGGTTGTAAAGATTGATGGCTTGTTAGATAGAAAGCCAGGTCAACTATCAGGAGGGCAACAACAAAGAGTTGCAATTGCAAGAGCTATTGCTAAGAAACCAGAAATATTACTTTTAGATGAACCTTTATCAAACTTAGATACAAAGCTAAGAGTTGAAACAAGACAGGAGATAAGAAGGATACAAAAGGAAACAGGTGTAACAGCAATCTTTGTTACACATGACCAAGAAGAAGCTATGAGTATATCAGATCAAATTATATTGATGAAGGATGGTGCTATACAGCAAATATCTACTCCAAGTGATTTGTATATGAATCCTAAAAATAAGTTTGTGGCTTCATTTATAGGTAGTCCAGAAATGAATTTTATAACTTTAGATGTAAAAAATAGCGAAGCTATGTTAGAGAATTTGAAGTTTGAAAATTTACCTAAAAATAAAAGTAGAGTTTACTTAGGAATTAGAGCAGAAGATTTAGAAGTATCAAATGATGGAATTGAAACAAAGGTAGTTACAGTAGAAGTTTTAGGAAGAGAAATTCTTTTAACGTTAGATTACAAAGGAAGTATATTTAAGATGCTATTAGAAAAGGAATACAAGGTTAATGAAGGCAGTAAAATAAAGATTAAACCTAAAAAAGGAAAAGCATATTTATTTGATATGGAAACTGAGGAGTTTATTAGTAAATGTTAAAAAGAAACTATAAAGGTTATTTATATTTATTGCCAGCATTAATAATACTAGGAATTTTTGTTTTTTATCCAATAGTTAATACTATAATATTTAGTTTTGATGAAACTAAGGCTAGTGGCTTTAAGTTTGGAATAGCTACATATAAATATTTGCTAGGTGATAAAAGATTTATACAGTCTTTAATCAATACATTAATCTATGCTGCTGTGGTGCCTATAATATCAGTATTTGTTTCATTGATATTAGCAAATACATTAGTTCATTTATCTAATGATAGAATGAGAGGAATATTTCAAAGTATTTATTTTTTACCTTATGTAACTTCATTAGTAGCCATAGGTGTAGTATGGTCTTGGTTATTTAATAGTGAATATGGAGTAATTAATTATTTTTTAAATGCAATAGGAATAAGTTCTATTAATTGGCTCAACGACCCTAAGTATTCAATGGTAGCTCTAGTTATCTTTGCTGTTTGGAAAAGTTTAGCCTTTAATACATTAATATTAACTACAGGAATTGCATCTATAAATCCGCAATATTATCAAGCGGCTAAAATAGATCAGGCATCTAGTGGAACAATTTTTAGAAAGATAACAATTAAGCTTGTTTCACCTATTATAGCTTATACATATATTATTAGCTTAATAGCTGCCTTTAAAGTTTATACTGAAGTATATGTGCTGTTTGGAGGAAGAACCTTAGATGGAGCTGTATCTACAGTAGTACGATATATAATAGATAGATTTTATGGAGATCAAGACTTCCCATTAGCTTTTGCAGCATCTGTAGTACTTCTAGTAATTATAATTGGAGTTACATTAATTCAAAGAGTAGCTACTAGAAATAAAATACATTACTAAGGAGGGGATTTGTATGAATAGCAATAGTAAAGTATGGGTAACCTTAAAGTATATATTATTAATTTTATTTGCAATAGTAACATTATTCCCCTTTTATTGGATGATTGCATCTTCATTAAAAAGTGGATATGAAGTTATTCAAACTCCACCCACATTATTTCCAAATGAAGTGTTATGGGAAAATTATGGTAAAGCTTTAAGTATGGCTCCTTTTGGAAGGTATTTCTTAAACACAATTATTGTTACTATATTAAGTATAATTACAACAGTAATAATAGCAATATTATCAGCATTTGCCTTTTCTCATTTAGAATTTAAGGGAAGAGATTTAATTTTTGCATTATTTTTAGCTTCTATGATGATTCCAGGGGAAGTACTTATAGTTACTAATTTTAAAACAATAGCTAGTTTAAAATGGATAGATACATATCAAGCACTATTTGTGCCGTATATGGCTAATGTTTTATATATTTATATGCTAAGAGAATTCTTTCTTAAGATTCCAAAGCAGCTTTATTATGCTGCAAAAGTTGATGGTGCAAGTGATTGGAAATTCTTATGGAACATAATGGTTCCTATGGCGAAGCCATCAATAATAACAATTTGTATTCTTGTAGGAATAAATTCTTGGAATGCATTTTTATGGCCACTTTTAGTAACAAACAGTGACAATATGAGACTTCTTGCAAATGGTTTAACTGCCTTTCAATCAGAAGTTGGAAATAGCTATGAGTTATTAATGGCGGCATCAACAATTATAACTATGCCAATTGTAGTAATTTATATATTCCTTCATAAAAAGATTATGAGTGGTATTTCAATTGGTGGAATAAAGGGTTAATTAAATAACTTTAAAATAACTTTAAAATATGAGGTGAAAAAATGAAAAAAAGATTAATAGCATCAGCATTAGCAGCTTTAGCAACATTTTCATTATTTACAGGTTGCACAAAAAAGAAAGCTGAAGAGGTTACTATTGTAACAGAATTAAGTGGGCCAATAGAAATTGAAATGTGGCATTACTTAAATGGAAAACAACAAGAGTCATTACAAAAAATAGTGGATGAATTTAATAACACTAATGGTAAAGGAATTACTGTTAAGGCATCACCACAAGGAAGTATTACAGATTTAAATAAAAAAATAATAGCAGCAGCTCAATCAAATTCACTTCCTGCTATTATTAATGCATATCCTGACTTAGCTACAGGATTAATAGAACAAGGAAAAATACTTAATATACAAGGATATATAGACCATGAAACAGTAGGAATGAAGGATGATTTAGCAAATGATTTTTATAAACCATTTACTGATGAATTATCACAATGGGGTGATGGTAAGGTTTATGGAATACCTATGACTAAATCTACAGAAGTAGTTTATGTAAATAAGAATTTATTAGAAAAATTAGGATATAAAGTTTCAGATTTAGAAAGCTTAACAATGGAAAAACTAACTGAAATCTCTAAAAAGGCAAAAGATGAGTTAGGTATACCTGGATTTGGATTTGACAGTAGCTCTAACGCATTTATCTCAACTTTAAAAATGGATGGGAAAGATTTTGTAGAATTAGAAGGTAAAATAAATGTTGATAATGATTGGACTAGAACATTTATGAATTACTATAAAGATAATGTTCAAAATGGATATTTCCGTATTCCTGGTGAAGATAAATTCCTATCAGGACCATTTTCTAATCAAAAGCTTTTAATGTATCAAGGCTCAACAGCAGGAGCATCACATATTAAAACTAATGATGAATTTGAAGTTGTTGCAGTTGAAGTTCCAGTTTTCGAAGGAAAAGAACAATCAGTTATACAACAAGGTGCATCATTATTTATAACAACTGATGTATCACCTGAAGCTCAATATGCAGCTTATGAATTTATTAAGTTTGCAACAAATACTGAAAATACAGCTAAATTTGCAGTTGAAACAGGTTATTTACCAGTACGTAAATCAGCAGCTGATACAGTTACAGTTAAGGAAGCTTTAGCAAATGAAGGATTAATTTACTCTAAAATTTATCCAGTAGCTCAAAATGCTTTGGGTTATGCATATTACACTCCAGCTGTAAATAATGCACAATCTGCACGTGATATAGCAAAAGAAAAATATGATTCATATGTATCTGGAAATATTAGCGATATAGAAGCATTAATTAAAGATACTAATTCTCAAGTAGAAACATCTATACAAAGACAATAATAAAAATAAAAGATCGCTTATAATATTAGCGATCTTTTATTTTTTAAATAAGATTTATGTTAAATGAAAATACTGATATAATAATGAAAAATATAGATAATATAGGAGGAAGTAGTGGATATTAATTTAATTAATAAAATAATAAGCAAAATAGAAGAGTATGACAATATAGCTATCTACAGACATGTATTTCCAGATCCAGATTCATATAGTTCACAAACAGCTTTAAAGGATATAATTTTAAGCACATATAAGGATAAAAAAGTTATTCTTTTAGGAGAACATAATAGTGATTTAGAGTATATTGGCAAAATGGATAAAAATGAAGATGTAGATAAAAATACTTTGGGGATAATAGTAGATGTATCAAATAGTCCCAGGGTTGATAATCAAAGCTTTTTAAATTGTGGATATGTAATTAAAATAGATCATCACAAACCATTTGATAAACCATTTGAAGACTTAACATGGGTAGATACTAATTATACTTCTTGTAGTGAAATGATATTAGACCTTTATTTAAATAGTGAAGATAAATTAAAGATAAGTAATATAGGAAGAAAAGCATTATTTACTGGAATAATAGGTGATACAGGAAGATTTTTATATGTAGAAAACCCAACTAATATATTTAATAAGTTATCTAAAATTACTTATGATTTAAATACTAAAGATATATACTTACATATGTACAAGAGAAAAAAGGAAGAGTTAAAATTCCTAGGATATATATATGAAAACTTTAAGGAAACAGAACATGGATTAGCTTACTTAAAAGTTAGGGCTGAAGATTTAAAGAAGTATGGATTAGAATGTATTAAAGCTGTTAGAATGGTTAATTCATTAGCAGATTGTGAAGGAATAATTAACTGGAATTTCTTTGTTCAAAATCCAGAGGACATGAAAATAATGTGTGAGTTTAGATCAAATGGACCAACAGTAAATGATATTGCTGCTAAATATGGTGGAGGAGGCCATAAACTAGCAGCAGGAGCTAAATTAGAAAATTGGGAAATTGTAGATAAAATCATTGCTGATTTAGACTTGAATTGTAAATCATTTAAAGAGAATAAGTAATTTAAATAAAACATCTATAAGTTAAAGCTTATAGATGTTTTTATAATTTTTATAGTTAATAAAAATTATTTAAAGATTTATACTGTACATAAATATGTTAAAACATATATAATGATAGATAGATTAAAAAATAGAATAGTTATATACAGATATGGAATACCTAGAAGGAATTCCTTTAGATTAAAGAAGAGGTGACAATTTTGGATAAGGACATTAATAAACTGCAAGAAGATATATTTAAAGCAGATATGAGAAAAGTTGAGAAAATGTGGAAGGCTATGGAGGAAAACTTATCTTTAGAATATCATTTAGATAGAATGACTAAGGATGAATTAGTAAAAATAGCTTCTAAATATGGTGTAAGGGGAATAACTACTTTAAAAAAAGCAGATGCTGTTAAAAAGGTAAAAGAAAGTATAATTTCCAATATTGATATTGTATTAAATCTTTTAGATATAGATGCTGTAGAGTTTTTAGAAGAGTTAATTTCCTTAGGGGGAACTAAGGAGTATTCTTGTAGTGAATTAATAAATGCCAATTATTTTAGAAATAGAGGCTTAATGTTTACTGGAATGGTAGAAGGTAAATTAAATATTATTTTACCAGAAGATATTCATACTTTAATAAATGAAAAATTAAATGATGAATTAAGAGAAAAAGCAAAAAGAAATACTGAAATTCAAAAGATATTTGCTGGAATGATTTATTATTATGGAGTTTTAACTTTTGATAAATTTAAAGAGCTTGTTGTTGATCATGTAGATTATAGTTTAAATAGCAAAGATATTGAAACTTTAATTTTAGATGGTGAGGAGCTAGGGTTTGATTATCAAATTGAAGATAATATAGCATATCATATAGATGTTGATAATCCTGAAGAAATACTTCAAACACAAGAAAGTAATAAAGATATTAATTACATAAAACTAGATAAAAAATCATTAATTAAGGCTTCAAAACCAGATTTTAATGAAGAAAACAAACAAGGAGCAAAGCTAGAAAAAGTAATTGGTGAGCTTTTTGTAATAGATAAAAAAATACTTAAAGAAGAAATAGAGAGCTTTTCAATTTCTATTAAAAACCTTGTTCCTATTGAGGATGCAATAGAAACGTTTTTAGAGGCTTATGAAATTGAATCAGATTATGAAAAAAATATATTTATAGCTGAGTTAGAAAAGCTTGCAAAGTTAGTAAAGCAATGGGGATTAAAGGGGCATACTGAAGCTGAAATAGAAAATAAAAAGAAAACAGTTATAGCTGAAGATAAAATAGGAAGAAATGATCCGTGTCCTTGTGGAAGTAATAAAAAATATAAGAAATGTTGTGGAAAGTAAAAGCTTATTCTATAGTTAACTAAATAGTTTTTTATTAACTAATGGGGGAGAACAGATGGTTTTTAAATATATGATATTACTATATGGGTTACTTGAATTTATATTTGGGTGCTTTTTATGGTTTAAAAAAAGTGAAAATATAGTAGGGATGTTTATACAAAGTATATCTATTTTTTCGAATGATATAAAATACAATGAAATAGAAGATAAGGCTATGTTTTCTAGATGGTTTGGTGAAGTTATTATGATAACAGGTTGCCTATATATTTTTTTAGCAGCTGTATCAATAACTTTTGGAATTAAAAGTTTAATGATAATTTTATTTATTATCTTAATTGAAGGATTTTTTATGAAAGTAATTTTAAGTGGATGTAAAAAGTTTATTTAAATAGTATTGGTAAAGTCTGGTTGTGGTAAAGAAAATCATAAACTAGACTTTATTTTTATTAATTAGTAACATAGAAATTTTTACTTATCTGATGGCTAGTAGTTGTAACATTCCATCATCTTTAGGAGTGATATAATAATTGACATACAAATAGATAAACAATTTCTAACCTTAAGATAGAGTTAAAACTCCACCTAAAGCTAAAAAAATGTTAATTTGGATATAATAAATAATAGGAAAGGAGTGAAAGAAAGTGGGTAGTGAAAGATATCTTTTTGAAAATTATATAAACATTGGAAGAGGATTTACTTCAGAGAAAAATTATTTAAAGGCTTTGAAATTTTATAAAAAGGCTTATAGATTAAAGGAAGGAAAATCAGATATAGAATTAATATTAGATATGGCATTACTATATGATAAGGTTGGAAGCAAGGATTTATCTGAAGAAAAATACAGGGAAGTATTAGAATTAGATTCAAATGAAGCAAGAGCTTATTATGGTTTAGCAATACTATATGATGAAGATTGTTTTTATGAAGATGCTATAGAATATTATAAAAAAGCTATTAAAATAGACGATAAATATGATAGAGCTTATTTTTTCTTAGCTAATGCATATGATGAAATCGGGGAAAAGGAAAAGGCAATAGAAAATTACAAGATAGTTTTAAATCTAGTTAAAAATGATTTATGGGCTAATGCAAACTTAGGATGTATATATGATGAGCTTGGCTATGTAGAGGAAGCTATTAATTATATGAAAGAAGCATTAAGAATTTCACCTAAGCACTTTAGGGTATTGTTTAATATGGGTGTATTTTCTAGAAAGTTAGGAGATGTAGAAAATGCAATAAAATATTATAATGAATCTATTGAAAATAATGAAAATTATCCTTATAGTTTTTTAAATCTTGCAGTTATTTATAGAGAAAATAATAATTTTGAAAAAGCTATAGAAGTTATTAATAGTGGAATAAAAGAAAATCCTGAGGAAAGCTTTTTATATTATAATAGAGCATGCTTTTATGTAAATATTAATGAATTAGATAAGGCATTTGATGATTTAATTAAATGCATAAGTTTAAATGATATTTTCATAGAATATATGAAAAAGGACAGGGAACTTGACCCATTAAGGGATTTAGATAAATATAAAAAAGAGTTTGATTAAAAATATAGTTAAAAAAATAACTATATTTTTATTTTTTATAAGGTAATTAATTGAAAAAATAATTTTTTTGTATTAATTTACGGGAAAATAGCCTTTATAGGCCGATATAACATTGTTAAATACATTACAATTGTTGTGGTGGTATAGTAAGTATGGTAGTATTTAAGTAATAATGTTTAATTTGTATAGACATTATATAGTAATTTTTAGGAGGTTTTAGTATTGATAAATAATCTATTTTATAGAGAAGTTTTTTCAAATAAATTATTTAAGTTAGAAGATAATAAAATAGATAATATTTTATTGACAAGTGAATTAGTTGAAAAATCTGCAAGTGAGAATATGGGAGATGATTTATTTTTAAATGGTATAAAAGCAAATTATCTATTAATAAATTTTTGTAGTTTCAATCCTGATTTAAATGGTTCAAAGGTAATATTAAGTGAAAACAAAGAGTTGTTTAAACTTGGATTAGATAAGCTTAAAGCAAGTTTAAATGTTAAAAATGTAAAATTTATAGTTAACAAAAAAGACAAAGAGCTAATTAGTGATATTTCTGATTTAGGAGAAGTAGTTAAAGTTAATCCTATGTTATGTTCAGATGATGAAAAGGTTTATAAAAAATCTTTTGGAAAAGCTGTTTCTAAAGATGAAGTTTTAGCATTAGACCTTGTAGATATCATATATTATGGTCAAAGATTAAAAGAAAGTGAAAATATACTTTACATAACTATTTATGGTAGTGCAGTAAAAGCTAATAAGGTATTTGCTGCTTATAACGGGACAAGCTTACTAGATATTTTTAATAGCTTAAGTGGAGATAGTACTTCTTTAAAAAAGATAATCATAAATGGAAGTATTTCAGGAAAGTCAGAATATAATTTGAGCTTTAAGATTAATAAAGAAACTAAAAGTATCTTATTTTTAACTGAAGATGATTCACCATCAAGAGAAGCGAGTAGCTGCATTAGATGTGCAAAATGCTTAAGAATTTGTCCAAAGGGATTAAATCCAATAAAGCTAATGGAGCTTTATAAGAGAAATGAAAAGGATGAATTTTCAAAATTTGGAGGAGATAACTGTATAGAATGTGGTTTATGTAGTTTTATATGTCCCTCAAATATAGAAGTTGCTCAAACTATAAAGACAGCAAAAGCATTTAATAATAAATAGTTGGATAGGAGTGAATATGGTGGAAAATATAAATATTAAAGTATCTCCTGCACCTCATGTAAAAAAAGGTCTTGGAATTAATAGAATTATGATAGATTACATAATAGCTTTAATACCAGTAGTTTTTGCAGGGATATATTTTTATGAACAAGCAGCAGCTAAAATACTTGTTACATCTATTTTAGCAAGTGTTGTAATAGAGGCTCTTTGGAATAAATATGTAAAGAAAACAGTTTGGTTAACAGATTTAAGTCCAATAGTATCAGGTATAATATTAGGTCTTATAATGCCTACACATGTACCTTTATGGATACCGATAATAGGTTCAGCATTTAGTATAATAGTTGTTAAACAATTCTTTGGTGGTTTAGGACAAAACTTTATGAATCCAGAAGCTGCAACAAAGGCATTTTTAATAGCATCATGGGCAGCTGTTATGGCAAAGCCGGTTGTAGACGCTACATCTTCAGCATCAGAAGTTGCAGAAAAAACAGTGTCATTACTTGATCAGATAGTAGGACAAGCATCAGGAAATATAGGTGAAGTTTCTATATTAGCTTTATGTATTGGTGGAGTATATTTAGCTTTTAGAAAGGTAATTAGTTTAAGAGCTCCTTTTGCATTTATTTTATCATCATTTGTAATGTATGGAATATTTGAAAAAGAAGGTTTAATATCAGGAGCATTCTTCTTAGCAGCAATATTTATGGCTACAGATTATGCAACAACTCCAATGAGCAAGGTTGGACAATATTTATTTGGATTAATTGCTGGGATAATTGCAAGCTTCATTGCAGTAAAAGGATTCAATCCAGAAGGTCCTTATTATGCAATTATAATAGTAAATCTTTGTACTCCTTTAATAGAGTACTTTACTACTAAAAGAGTAAAGATTAAAAAGGAGGCTTAATAAGATATGAAGGAAAATTTTAAGTTAGGTGGAACACTTTTAATTATTACAGCTATAGCAGGATTATTATTAGGTTTTGCTAATAGTTTAACTAAAGACGCAATAATAGAAAATTCAAAAATAAGCAAAGAAGACTTAAAAATAGTTTTACCTGCAGCGGATTCTATTAGAGATATGACTATAGAAATAGAAGAAGAAAGTACTATAAAGGAAGTTTATGAAGCTGTAAAAGGTGAAGAATTAGTTGGATATGTATTAAAGGTAAGTAGCAAAGGATTCCATGGAGCTATCGACTTTGTTGTTGCTATATCTAACGATGATATGATTTCAGGAATAAAAGTACTATCACATAGTGAAACACCTGGATTAGGAGCTAAGGTTGAAGAAGAAAAGTTTACCTCAAGATTTTCTAACAAGAAAACTACAGAATATCTAGAAGCTGTAAAAACGGCTCCGAGTAAAGATAATGAGGTAGAAGCAATATCAGGAGCAACTACTTCAAGCAAAGCAAGTGTAAATGCTGTAAATGACGCAATAGGCTTCTATAATGAAAAAATTAAGGGTGAAGAAGTTAATGGTGAAAAAAATACAGATACAAATACAGGAGCTAGTGAAAGCTAAATAATTCAGGAGGGTTATAATGAACAAGTTTAAAGAAAGATTAAAAAATGGAATAATTACTGAAAACCCTATTTTTGTTCAAGTTTTAGCTATGTGTCCAACCCTAGCGGTTACAACAAATGCTGAAAATGCTTTAGGAATGGGATTAGCATCAACAGTGGTTTTAATATTTTCAAACATGATTATTTCAGCACTAAGAAAGTTTATTCCAGATAAAATAAGAATACCTGCTTATATAGTAGTTATTGCATCCTTTGTAACAATAGTAGATATGTTAATGCAAGGATATTTACCAAGTCTTTATAAATCATTAGGTATATTTATACCTCTTATAGTTGTTAACTGTATAATTTTGGGGAGAGCTGAAAGCTACGCTTCAAAAAATACAGTAATGCCATCAATATTTGATGCTGTAGGAATGGGTCTTGGATTTACAGTTGCATTATTTGCAATAGGAGCATTTAGAGAGTTTTTAGGTGCAGGGCAAATATTAGGAATTCAAATTATGCCAGAAGCTTTTAAACCAGCGTCAATAATGATTTTAGCTCCAGGTGCATTCTTTACTTTAGGTGCACTTATGGTATTACTTAATTATATTAATATAAAAAAGGCAGAAAAAACAGGAGAAAAAGCTAAATCATTAGAGCATAATTGTGGAAGTTGTTCAGGTTGTGGAACAGGTTCATGCAATACAAATAAAGAAGAAAAATCAACAATAGAAATAAAGAAAAACTAAAGGAGTGAATAAAAAGTGGAATTATTTTTAATTTTCCTATCAGCAATGTTAGTTAACAACTTTGTTCTTTCTAAATTCCTAGGAATATGTTCATTCCTTGGAGTTTCAAAAAAGAAGGATGCAGCTGTAGGTATGGGGCTTGCTGTAACTTTTGTAATGATAATAGCTTCAATAATGTCATGGTTAGTTTACAATGGGATATTAGTAAGATTTGAATTAGAGTATTTAAAAACAATAGCTAATGTTTTAGTTATTGCAGCATTAGTACAATTTGTTGAAATGGCAATGAAGAAATTATCACCAAGCCTTCACAAGGCTCTTGGGATATTCTTACCGCTTATAACAACTAACTGTGCTGTATTAGGAATGGCAACATTAAATATTCAAGAGGGATATACATTTGTTCAGTCATTAGTAAATGGTGTAGGAGCAGCATCAGGATATATGCTGTCAATAGTACTTCTATCATTTATTAGAGAAAGAATAGACAATAATGAAAATATACCTGTAGTTCTAAGAGGATTACCAATTACATTATTTACAGCAGGATTAATGTCAATTGCCTTTTTAGGATTCCAAGGATTAAT
>NZ_JBOFYU010000067.1:0-30747 GCF_051654825.1 Clostridium sp. | reverse complement strand
AGTAGAACCGCTAATTACTCCGGTGATAGAGATATAAAAATTAACTTTTTGAATTATATAAAATCAATTTTATCATCTATTAAAGGATACAGTTTAAAAGAAAATTCTTTAGATGATGTAAAAGATAAAATAAATAAGTTTATAAGTGAATACGAAGATAAAGTAGAGAAAAGTAAGGTGATTGAAGAATCTGTATATGTTTTTAAAATATTTATACTTAGCATAAATAATTCTAAAGAATATAACGAAAGTATTTTAAATGAAATATATACTGAAATAAATATTCCAAAGAAAAATAACCTTATAGAAAAACTAAAAGAAGAATTTACTTTAGAGTCTTTAAGGGCAAGGTACTCTTTAAAACTTGCAACAACTATGGCAGTATCTATTTTTCTTGTAAGCTTTCTAAATCTTAAACATTCTAGTTGGATAATCTTAAGTATTTATGTTGTATTACAACCATATAGTGAAGATAGTATAAAAAAAGCTAAGGAAAGATTTAATGGAGTTTTATTTGGGGTAACAATTTATTTTGGGATTTTCTCAATAATAAAGGATAGCATTCCAAAGACAGTAATTATACTTATAGCATTTACATTATATTTTTATTATACAGAATATAATAAGAAGGTTATAATGACAACTATTGTTTCATTATCTTCTATTAGCTTAGTAACAGGAATAGGTATGCTTTCTTTTGATAGATTTATACTAGTAGTATTAGGTGTATGTATAGCTTTAATTTTTAATAAATATTTATTGCCATATGATATTGAAGATTCTATAAAAGAATTAAAAAGTAAATATGTATCTTGTACAAATATTATAGTTAAAGAGTTAGAAGATTTAAAGAAAGGTAAAGGCGACCTTTTAAATGTAATTCATAATTCTATGATAAAAGATCAAATAGAAAGTAAACTTATTCAAAATGAAAATAAGATAAATAATAAAGAAATAGAAAAATTAATATTTAATGAAAGTGTTATCGCAGGTGAAGTAAGATATGAATTTTTAAAATTCTATTACTTAAACTTCTACAATAAGGATGTTAGATAAATATAAATTAATTAATTAAATAGTAGAAGAATTGTAATTTATAAAAATAACAATCCTGTTATTTACTATATAAGATTAATATGGTAATATGTATTTAATAAAATATTGAAAAGCTAGGGGAGCTATAATTTGGATAGCTGAGAAAAGAGCCAGAACTTAAAGACCCTAATGACCTGATTAAGGTAATTCTTACGAAGGGAAGCTATTAATTAAGATAAATAATATTAATTAGATTATATTATTAAGCTTTCCTTTTTAGTTTAAAGGAAGGCTTTTTTTATTTGCCTATAAAGATTTCTTTAACAAATTGAGAGGGAGCGCTCTGAATTTGAATGGCAGGACAATTAAATAGCGAGGGAGCTTGTGTTTCAAGATGAGAGGTACTTTTAAGTTACGACCGATTGGAAAAGGGGATTTAAGTCCTTTCTTTTATATGCTATTTAATTTTATTTTACTATGCTTTTAGCAATATTTATTTTAAGAAAGGACAAGCTTGATTTTATTAGTTATTAAGCAAAAGCTTAAAATAAATATATGTTGAAAGGAAGATTAAAAAATGAGAGATTCAAAAGTATTAAAAACAGTATTTTTATCAATTATGGTAGCAATAGGAGTAGTAATATCTCCAATATTACGTATTGAAGGAATGTGTCCAACAGCACACTTTATAAATGTAGTATGTGCAGTATTTATGGGGCCGTGGTATTCGCTTTTATGTGCAACACTTATAGGAATTATTAGAATGATGTTTATGGGAATACCTCCACTTGCTTTAACAGGAGCTGTTTTTGGAGCATTTTTATCAGGTGCATTATATAAGATGTCAAATGGGAAAATTATATTTGCAGTTATAGGTGAAATTATTGGTACAGGAGTTATAGGGGCAATAGTTTCATATCCTGTAATGACTTTTTTAGTTGGGAAGGAAGGACTAACAGCATTTTACTATGTTCCAATGTTTATTAGTGCAACTATATTAGGTGGAAGTATGGCATATATTTTCTTGCTTTCTTTAAGAAAAACAGGTATGCTTGTTAAAATTCAAAATAGATTAGGTTGTGAGGTTTATGAAGGATGTAACGGAAAAGAAGCTTGTGCTAAATAAGCTTATTGAGATTAAAAATAAAATTAAATTAGATAGGCCATTAATACATTGTATAACGAATCATATAACTATTAATGATTGTGCAAATGTTGTCCTTGCAATTGGTGGTAAACCTATTATGGCAGAGCATTACGAAGAAGTATCAGAAATAACCTCTTCAGCTAAAGCTTTAGCAATTAATATTGGAAATATAAGTGATAATAGAATGAAATCTATGATGATTTCAGGAAGAGTTGCTTATGAAAATAAAATACCATCAATTATAGATATTGTTGGTGTTAGTTGTAGTAGTTTAAGATTAAAATTTGCTAGTAATTTTATAAATAAATATAAACCTAGTGTTATTAAAGGAAATATGTCTGAAATAAAGTCTTTATATGGGTTAAACATAAAGTCTAAAGGTGTAGATGTAAATGATGAAGATATAACCACAAAAGATACTATTAAAAGTAATATTGAAATAGTTAAAGGGTTAGCATTAAAAACAAATTCAGTTGTAGTTTCAACAGGAGCAATAGATATAATAAGCAATGGAACAGAAAATTATATAATAGAAAATGGGTGTGAGAGCCTTTCAAAGATAACAGGTACAGGATGTATGCTAAATGCTTTAATAGGAACTTATATAAGTAGTGAAGATATTTTATATTCAGCAATTTTAGGAACAGTAATAATGGGGATTTCAGGAGAGTTAGCTAAAAATGCTAAAGGATCTGGAACTTTTAAAATAGAATTATTAGATAATATATCAACTATTAGTGAAGATGATATATTAGAAAAAATTAAAGTAAAGATGGTGGAGTAAAATGGTGTTTGATAGTAGTTTATATTTAGTGACTGATAGTACAGGCCTTGAAGAAAAAGAATTTTTAAATATAGTAGAAGAAGCTTGCAAGGCAGGTGTTACATTAGTTCAAGTAAGAGAGAAAGATAAATCAGGAAGGGAGTATTTAAATTTATCAATTAAAGTAAAAGAAATAACTGATAAATATAATATCCCATTAATTATTGATGATAGAATAGATATAGCAATGGCTGTAGATGCAGCAGGCGTTCACTTAGGGCAAAGTGATATAAGTATAAGATATGCAAGAAAGATATTAGGAAAAGATAAAATTATTGGAGCCACAACTAAAACGATAAATCAGGCAAAGGAAGCTGTTTTAGAAGGTGCAGATTATTTAGGTGTTGGAGCAATTTATCCAACAACTACAAAAGTTAAAACTGCAATAACAGAAGTTAAAACATTACAAGATATATGCAATGTAGTAGATGTACCAGTAGTAGCCATTGGCGGATTAAATGAAAAAAATTGTGATATTCTTAAAGGCAGTAATGTAAGTGGAATAGCAGTTGTATCTGCAATTATGAAAGCCAATAATGTTAAAAATGCAGTAACAAGTTTAATAGAAAAAGTTAGAAAAATAAAAAATTATAAATAATATAATTTTAGAAAGTATCCTATATTAGTTTAATTATATAGGGTGCTTTTTTTATTAGATTTTATGTATAGATATGTATGAAATATATACATATGTAAAAAAAAATATATAATATAAAAACATAGTTAGTAATTAAATTGTAAGAATGTAATAATATTATTATTATGTGAAAGTATAAGAGGAGCAAATAAAATGAGTATTATTAATGTTATAAATGTAAATAAAATTTATGGTAAAGGTGAAAACAAGGTTAAAGCTTTAAGTAATGCAAATTTAACTATAAAAAAGGGGGAATTTATTGCTATAGTAGGTGCATCAGGTTCAGGAAAATCAACTTTATTACATATAATAGGGGGCGTAGACAAGCCGACATCAGGTAAAGTATTAATAGATGGAGTTAATTTAAATAATTTAACTGAAAATGAAATATCAATATTGAGATTGAGAAAAATAGGTTTTGTATTTCAATTTTATAATTTAATACCAGTATTGACGGTTGAAGAAAATATAGAAATGCCTGTGTTATTAGATGATGGAATTATGGATAACTCGTATAAAAAAGAGTTAATACATATGCTATCATTAGAAGATAGAAAAAACCATTTACCATCAGAACTTTCAGGTGGACAGCAACAAAGAGTTGCAATTGGAAGAGCACTTGCTAATAAGCCAACTATTATTTTAGCTGATGAACCAACAGGTAATTTAGATTCTAGAAATGCATTAGATATTATGAATTTATTACAATATACAACAAAAAAATACAATCAAACTTTAGTATTAATAACTCATGATGAAAAAATAACTCAAATGGCAGATAGAGTTATAAGAATAAAGGATGGAGAACTTATAGAAATTTTAGAGGGTAATATATAAAGAAATAATAAAAGAGGTGATGACTATAAAGAAAGGTAAGAATAAAGTAAATAAATTAATAAGTGTAAATAGAATTAATGATAAATCTATAATATTAGGAATAATGGTAAGTTTAATATTATTTATAGTAATAGGAAATATGTATACTTATTTTAGGCAGATAAAGATATTAGAAGTTAAATCTAAAACCGGAAATTATGAAGCAATATTAACTGAAGCTTCAAAGGAAGATGTAGACACATTAAGAAGTAATGTTTTAATAGAAAATATTGGAGTCTATAAAAATATTTATAGAGAAAAAATAAAATTAGATGATGAGGATAAAAGCATAAATATATTTGCTTTAGATAATATAGTATTAAATGAAATATTTTCACCTATAATTATTATTAGTAAAGGAAGAGTTCCACAAAATAATAAGGAGATAATAATAGATACCTTAGGAAAAGAAATTTTAAACAAGGATATTGGGGATTTTGTTAACTTAAACAATATTAATTATGAAATAGTAGGAATATACACTGAAACTAAAGCATCTAATTTTAATGACGTACAACTTATTACTTTATTTGAAGATTTGCATATGGAAAATATGAATGTAGCATTTAGTGTGAAAAATAAAGTTAGAAAGGATTTAGCCATAAAAAAGATTGTAGAGAATTTAGGAGTTATAAGTGATGATTTAAATACTAATAAAGAGTTATTTTTTAATAATTTACTTTTTTTTAACTATGGAATTAACGCAATAGATTCTAAAGTTATAATTTTGTATAATTGGGAAAATAAGATATTACTATATTTAATAATAATAATATTAACATCATTTTTAATTTATGGATCTATTAATGTTTTAGTAAGAAGTAGAATACAAGAGTTTTCAATATTAAGATGTATAGGTGCAACGCCTAGCAAGATAAGAAAAATTGTAATAAAGGAAAGTGGAATTTTATTACTATGGTCGTTAATTCCATCTATAATAATTGGACAAGTATTATCTTATTTAATTTCAGAAATAGTTTTAAATAAAATAATGAATATAAATAATTATGGGTTAAGCTATGGAATATATTTTTCTGTTTTAATAATATCAGTATTTTTAAGTAGTATAAGTATTGGTTTAGCAATACTAGGTCCTATTATTAAAATTGGTAAGGTACATCCTATAGATGAAATAAAATTTTATAAAGAAAATCAAAGTGGTATAAGAAAAGGTAAATGCAAGTTAATAAAAAAGATATTTAAATATAATGGAGAATTTGCATATAAAAATGTAAAAGCAAATAGGAAGAGTTTCTTGCTTAGAACAATAGTTTCTGTATTAGGGTTAACCGTATTTATAGTCTTTGTAGGATATCACAAGAATGTTTTCGAGGTATATGTAAAGCAAAAAGAATTAGTAAATGATGCAACGATAGATATATCGTTTATTAATAAAGATGATCGTGGAAATATTTTCTATTATGTAGATAAATATGTAAATGAAATTGAGGAACTTGGAATAGCTAAGGATGTATTTGCAATAGTAAATTACAATTTAGATGGAATAGTAAAGAATGCAAAATTAAATGATTGGTTTATAGAGAAAAATGAAGATGATATAAATTGTGAAAAGACAATAAATATAAATGGAGAAAAAGCTATATTTAGTAACAATATTAGCTTAATAATAATGAATGATATAGCTTTAAAAAAAGTAGTACTGAGAAGTAAAAATCAATTTAAAGAAGAAGACTTTAATAATAATGGGGTTGTAGTTACAGATAGAATAATTCTTAGAAATTATATAAATCCATCAAGGGAAAATATATTTAATTTAAAAAAAGGAGATACGTTTAGTTTATTAATTAAGACTAAAGCTGCTATAAATAATGAGTATGATATATCTAAAGAAATTAATGAGCTTATTGAGATAAATAATCAAGTTAAATTTAAATATATAGGATCAATAGATGGAAATATAATATTTAATGGGGGAAGACACGGATTTTCTGATTACTTAACATTTATAGTTAGTGAGGATTTCTATAAAAATAATTATGAGAGTTTTAAATTAAATGATAAATATTTAGAAGTAAAGAGAGTAAGTTTATTTATAGATTTTAATAATAATATAGATAGAAGTGCACAAATGCAAATTGTTAAAGATTATTCTAATAAAGTAGGCGGAGATTTTTTAGATAATAAACAAAGGAATAAATCAATTGAAGAAAGTTCTAAAATTATATCATTTATTACATATATAGTTATGGGGTTAACAGCGATAATATGTGCTATAAATGCAATAAATATAAATAATATTAATATTAAAAATAGATATCGAGAAATAGGAACAATTTTAGCAATTGGTATAAGTAAGAAACGTTTAACTCATATATTATTACTAGAGAGTGTAATTGAATGGTTTATAGCATCAGTAATAACTTTGATATCTTCCTATATAATATTAGAAATATTATATAAAGTATTATTTTATTCATTTAAAATAGAAGTAGGATCAATGCCTGTAGGAGCAGCATTGATTGGTGTGGGATATTTATTTGTAATAAATATAATAGCAAGATATTTAGCTGTAAAGAAGTTAGCGTGTAAAAATACAATAGATTTACACAGATATGATAAAGAATAAAAATAATATATAAGGAGTAGTATTAGAAATATGAAAAAGGTATTATTAGTAGAAGATGATAGAGCAGTTGCATTAGCTGTTATATATAGCTTAAAAAAAGAAGGTTTGTTTGTAGAGCATGCTATAAATTTAAAAATGGCAAGAAAGTTACTTACTAAGGATATAGATATTATACTTTTAGACTTAATGTTACCTGATGGCAATGGATACGAGTTTTGTTCTGAAATAAGGGATGCTAATAATGAGGTAGCTATAATATTTATGACTGCTTATGATGAAGAATCTAATATAGTAACTGGATTAGATTTAGGCGGAGATGATTATGTAACTAAACCAGTAAAAATAAGGGAGATTATATCAAGGATAAATGCTGTATTAAGAAGAAAAAATAGCTATAAAAAAGACAATGAAAAGGATATATTAGTTAGTGGAACAATAGAATTAGATAATGGAGCACATACAGTGAAAAAGGATAATGTTGAGATAAGTATAACTTTAAATGAATTTAAGTTGTTAAAAATACTTATGGAGA
Source organism: Clostridium sp. (assembly GCF_051654825.1). Lineage (GTDB taxonomy): Bacteria > Bacillota > Clostridia > Clostridiales > Clostridiaceae > Clostridium. Next base: position 23,110 of record NZ_JBOFYU010000067.1, on the reverse strand, counting down.
ATTCACCAAATGTTTTAACAAGAAATATTATTTTAGAAAAGTTATGGGATAGTGAGGGTAACTTCATTGATGATAATGCTTTAAGTGTTTATGTAAAAAGATTAAGAGAAAAAATTGAAGACGATAATAAGAATCCAAAGTTAATAACAACGGTTAGGGGAGTAGGCTACAAATGGACGGCTAATGTTGTGAGGTGAACTTGTGCAATTTCAAGAGAATGATGAAAGAATTAAAATAATTATATATGTATCTATAGCTTTAATTTTACAAGGGATATTAGTTTGTTTTATATATTATAAATCTATAGATAAGATTAATGATAATTTAAAAAAGCAGAATTTTTTAATTGCTTCATATATAAATAAAAAAGACGAAAATTTAACAAAAGATATTATACCAATTATTACGGGAAAGAATTTAGGCGATGATAGTGAAATTTTAAATGGAGAAAATATTTTATCAAAGTATTCTTATAACGATGATTTAACAGTTATGCATAATCCTATAATAGGGGAAGTAGTATATGAATATGCTATATATTATTTATTATTAGTAATAGCAATATTGATTGTCATTATTTATGGAATTATGTATTTAATAAATCCTATTTATAAAGAAATTAAATACTTGACTTATAGGGCAGAAAATATAGTAGAAAACAAAATTATAGAAAAAGAAGATGAACATAGATATAAAGGAAGCTTAGATAGATTTATTATTAAATTTTTACTGATGGAAGATAGAATACATAATAGTTTAGATTTATTGCAACAAGAGAAAATTAATTTAAAAAATATAATCAATGATATTTCACATCAGTTAAAGACTCCTTTAATGGCGATAACAATGTATAGTGATATTATAAAAGATCATAGAGAAATGAATAAGCCGGATATTGATAATTTTATTAATTTAATGGATGAGCAGTTAACAAGAATGGACTGGCTAGTTAAGACATTATTAAAGTATGCTAGGCTTGAATGTAATGTAGTAGAGTATAATAAAGAAGAATTTTTATTAAACAATACTATAGAGGAAAGTATAAATCCATTAAGAGCAGCAACAGATGAAAAAATAAAAAATTGATATTTATTGAAAATAATAAAGTATATTTTAATCATGATAGAAAATGGATATCGGAAGCAGTAAGCAATATAATAAAAAATGCAATCGAACATACAGGTGTTGGTGGTGAAATAGAAATAGGAGTAGAAGAAACTCCTATAACCATAAGAGTATGGATAAAGGATAATGGATGTGGTATTGAACAAAAGGATATAAAGAAAATATTTAAAAGATTCCACAAGGGTGAAAATTCAATAAACCCAATAAGTATAGGTATAGGTCTTTGTCTAAGTGAATTTATTATAAAAGCACATAATGGAAATATAACTGTAGAAAGTGAAGTAGGAAGAGGAAGTATATTTTATATAAATTTTATGAAAAATATATAAAGACTAAAAATAGAAAATAAATTGTATGAAAAGGACAAATGTCCTTTTTATTTATTTGTAAACAATAATAAAATAAGATATGATAACAGAGATTTATTTATAATAACAAATGAAAAAAATATATTAAATGTGAGGATTATAAAAATGGATGAAGTATTAAATATTATAAAAAATGAAACTTTAACGTACCATCAACAAATATTACAGCTAGCAGGAAGGGCAGAAAGCACATTAAATGTATTAGAAATAGATGAGATGACAAAAAAGCTTATTGATGATGAAATTATATGTACTATGTTTGAAGGAAATGCACCGTACAGACCAAGATATGTAATACCAAATTATGATAAGTTAATGAAGGAAGGATGTAAGTTTTTAGACTTAGATATTCCACAAGATATTTGGGAAGCGACTAATAATTTATTAATATTTTATAAGCATGTGCCATCTATAACTTCATTCCCAGTTTACTTAGGAAATATAGATACACTTTTAGATCCTTTTGTAAAAGATGAAGAGGAAGCTTATAAAGCTATTAAATTATATTTAAAGCATATAGATAGAACTCTTACAGATTCCTTTGTTCATGCTAATATAGGACCTTTTGATACAAAGGCAGGAAGACTTATACTTAAGGCAATTACGGAACTTGAATGTGCAATGCCTAACTTAACAGTTAAATATGATAAGGATTTAACATCAAGTGAATTTATTAAGTTATGTGCAAGTACAGCTTTAGTAACGGCTAAGCCAAGCTTTGCTAATCATAAAATGGACATAGTTGATTTTGGAACTGAAGACTATGCATTAGCTAGTTGCTATAATGGTTTTATAATTGGTGGGGGTGGATACACTTTAGTAAGACTTGTATTAAGTAGATTAGCTAAAACATCAACATCAATTGAAGATTTCATAGATAATAAGTTACCATTTGCAGCAAATAAGATGTTAACTTATATAGATGAGAGAATAAGATTTTTAGTAGAAGAATCATCATTTTTCAAGAGCAACTTTCTTGTATTAGAAGGATTTATAAAAAAAGAACTGTTTACAGGAATGTTTGGAATAGTTGGATTAGCTGAATCAGTAAATTATTTATTAAATGCAAATGAAGATCATGAGAGATTTGGACATTCTGAAAGAGCAAATGCTTTAGGACAAGAAATAGTAGAAAAATTAAATGATATAGTAAATTTATATAAATCAAAGTATGTAGATTGTTTTGATGGACGTCATTTATTACATGCTCAAGTAGGTATAGATACTGATACTGGAATTTCACCGGGATGTAGAATACCAGTAGGAGAAGAGCCAGAAATATTTGAACATATAATACAATCAGCTCCATATCATAAATATTTTTTTAATGGAATAGGAGATATATTTGTATTTGAAGAAACTTATAAGAATAATTTAGAAGCAATAGTAAATATAGTAGATGGAGCATTTAATTCAGGAATAAGATATATATCAGCATATTGTAGTGATTGTGATGTTGTTCGTGTTACAGGATATTTAGTGAAAAAATCGGAAGTTGAACAATTAGAAAAAGGAAATGCTGTTAAGAATAATGCAACTGTATTTGGAATGAATGCCAAAAATGGAGCAAAGGCTTTTGATAGAAAGCTTAGAGGTTAAATATGGCTTTAGTAAATAAAATTATTCCTTTTTCATGTATAGATGGACCAGGAAACAGAACAGCTATATTTTTTCAAGGATGTAATTTAAAATGTACATATTGTCATAATCCTGAAACAATTAATCAGTGTGTTAATTGTGGGCTTTGCGTAAATAGTTGTCCAGCTAAAGCTTTAGATTTTATTAATAATAAAGTTAAGTGGGATAAAAGTAAGTGTATAGAATGTGATAATTGTATTAGAAAATGCAAGAACTTATCTACTCCAAGAGTAAAAGATTATTCAGTTGACGAGCTATTTAGTGAAATAAAAAAAATTAGACCTTTTATTCAAGGGATTACTGTCAGTGGTGGTGAATGTACACTTAATTCAGATTTTCTAGTAGAATTATTTAAAAAGGTAAAAAGCGAGTTAGGGCTTACTTGTTTTGTAGATACTAATGGAATATTAGATTTAAGAGGACTTAGTGAACTAGTAGAAGTAACTGATAAATTTATGTTAGATGTTAAATCTATAGATGAAGAAGAGCATATTAAATTTACTGGTTTAAGCAATAAAACTGTGTTAAAGAATTTAAATTATCTTTTAGATTTAGATAAGATATATGAAGTTAGAACTGTAGTAGCTCCAAATTTAAATAATGAAAAAACTGTTAAAGAAGTAGCTAAAGTAGTTAATAAAAGGTGTAAGTATAAATTAAATGCCTATAGAAAGTATGGAGTTAGAAAAGAAGGGTTAGAATTTCATGGTGAAGTAGGAATTAGTAATGATGAATTACAAAGATATATTAAATATGTAGAATAATATTATTAATAAAAAGTAAGAGCAGATGTAACTTATGTCTGCTCTTTTATTTAAATTACAAGAGTTGGTAAAAACATTGTTAATATGGGATAATATGATAAGCTAAGTTTATTAGGTTATAGAATGGGGGGATAATATTGAAAAAGGCTATTAAATTAATAATAAGTGCAATAACTATGGTAACTACATTAAATTTTGTAGGTTGTGCAAATATAAATGGAAATAATATGGAACAACTTAATGGTGTTTTAAAATTAAATGAGAAATATATAATATTTGATGGTATGAAAGTAGAAAAGGAAGAAATTGATGGATATGAAAGTCCTTATAAAGATATGACATCAACTTATTTTAAATATAAACTTTCAGAAGAAGAGCAAACTTTATATAAGTCATTTATTTATGCATATGAAAATGGGTATGAAAAAATCAGATACTATTCATCTAATGAAAATCTTAAGGATAGCTTTAGTAAGGTAATACAATCACTTTGCTCAGAAAATCCATTTTTTGATTATAATTATTTCTATAGATTTATAGATAATAACTTAGAAAATTATTATGAATTTGATATGCCAGCTTTAAAGCAAAGGGATTTAGATTTAAAAATAGAAGCTTATAATAAGGCAAAGGAATTAATAAGTTCTATGCCAGAAGGCTTAGATGAGTATGGAAGGGTATCTTGGATATATAAATATATTGTTGATAATATATCTTATGTAGATGATTTAGATAGCTATATGAATGGATCACCTAAATATATATATGATGGGTTAGTTGGTGGAAAAACTCAATGTTCTGGATTTTCAGATACTATGACTATGATGTGTAATTTAGCAGGGGTAGAGGCATTAACTGTATCAGGAAAAACATTAGAAGGTCATGCATGGAATTTAGTTAAGATAGATGGAGAGTTTTATCACTGTGACCCAACTGGAGATAGCGGGATTAGGCAAGGACTTCCAGAAGGATATAAAGATATATGGGTAAGCTTTTTAAAGTCAGATGAAATGATGTTCTCAATGGATTATTATTTAGAAGAAGAAATAGTAATAGATTTCCCTAAAGCAACAAGTACGAAATACGATTATAACAATATAGCAGTAAGTGTACAAAGTATTAATAATGAAGAAGATTTGAAGGCTATGGGAGATGCACTTCTTAAAAATCAAAATTATATAGTAGTTCATACTCCAAATATCCCGGCATCAGAAAATCCAGATATCGTACCTACTTTAGATTATATATTAAATTATGTAGTAAATAATTATGTGGCTGATAGAGCAGTATATATATATGTTCAAGGCGTAAGAAGCCCAATAACTAGAGATATAATATTATTTATGAAGGTAGAAGGTTAGAATTTTATTAATTGAAGGAATAAATGCCAAGTGATATAATTTAATCTTAGATTGTAATATTTAATGTTAAAATTTAGAAACAGAGAGGGTAATATGAAAGAAAAATTATCGATAATTATACCGATGTATAATGAAGAAGAGTCACTACCATTTCTTTACAATAGATTAGTTTCTTTAGGTGAAGAAATAGAAAACTATAATTTAGAATTTTTATTTGTTAATGACGGTAGTAAAGATAGGTCGTTAGAAATAGTAAAAGGATATAGAGAAAAAGATAGTAGAGTATGTTATTTAAATTTATCAAGAAATTTTGGTAAGGAGGTAGCTATGGGAGCAGCATTTGATTATGTTACCGGAGATGCTGTAGTTATAATAGATGCTGATTTGCAAGATCCACCAGAATTAATATTAGATATGATTAAATATTATGAAGAGGGATATGATGATGTCTATGCAAAAAGAAAAAGCAGAGACGGAGAAACATGGTTAAAAAAAGCTACATCTAGAAATTTCTATAAAGTTTTGGCATCAGTTTCTAATGTACCAATACAAACTGATACAGGAGATTTTAGATTGTTAAGTAGAAGGGCTATTGAGGCGTTGAAATCTTTTCCAGAAAAGCAAAGGTATACAAAAGGGATGTTTAGTTTAATAGGATTTAAAAAAATTGCTATAGAATTTGATAGAAATCCTAGAGTTGCTGGAGAAACTAAGTGGAATTATTTTAAGTTGATGGATTTAGCAATCGAAGGAATAACATCATTTACTGTAGCACCTCTTAGAATAGCAACATTTATTGGTTTATTATTTGCAATTGGTTCTTTTATTTATATGATATTTACTGTTATAAAAACATTGATTAATGGTGTAGATGTTCCAGGATATGCAAGCTTAATATGTGTAATGTTGATGCTTGGTGGAATACAATTAATTTCATTAGGTGTTATAGGTGAATACCTAGGAAGAATATTTATAGAAGTTAAGGGAAGACCATTATATTTTATAGATGAGTACTCAGGTTCAGAAGAAACCATAGTTGAAAGTAATGAAGAAGATATAAAAAATTAAAAGGTAGGGGGATGAAGAATGAAGTTTATGTCTAAAGATTTCTTTAATTTTATTAAATTTGCAATTGTAGGTGTAATGAATACACTTTTAAATTGGATTATATTTTTCTTTTTAAATAATGTAGGTGTATACTATATAGTTTCAAATATAATAGCATATACTATTTCAACAATACATAGTTATTTTTGGAATTCAATATGGGTATTTAAATATAGTGAGGGGTCTAAAGCCAAGGCATCATTAAAGTTTATTTTATTGAATATAGGTGGGTTGATTTTAAATACAAGTATATTATTTATATTAGTAGATGTGTTTAAAATGGATAAGTTTATAGGTTTAATACTAACAACAGCTATTGTTATGATTATTAACTATATATTTAATAAAGTATGGGTGTTTAAAAAATAATAAAATTTATGTTTATTATAAGGAGATTTTTATGAAAACTAAAAAAGCATTTTTAGCTTTTGAAATATTGATTATATCTATTATTACATCACTATTTATGGCTGTTATATTAAAAACAACATCGCCATTAAGTTCAACAATAGGAGCAGACTCAGGTATATTTCTAACAATTGGTAAAAGTATAGCCGAAGGAAATTTATTATATGTTGATATATTTGATCATAAGGGACCATTATTATTTTTCTTAAATGCATTACCACAAGTATTTATAGATGGTACTTTAGGAGTATGGATTTTGCAAACTATATTCGTTATTATTACTGTAATTTTAATAGTTAAAATTGGTGATATATTATTAAAAAATAATATGAAATACATAGCACCATTATTTTATATATTATATATAGGATTTACCTTTGAAGGTGGAAATCTATCAGAGGAATATAGTAACTTATTTTGTATAATAGGACTTTACATATTTGTTAAGTATTATATTAGTGGATTTAAATTTAAGAAAAGATATCCGCTAATATTAGGAATTTGCTTTATGGCAATAACTTTAATAAGAATAAATAATGCAGCTATACTAGTTAGTATAGTGTTAACTGTAATAATAATTATAGCAATGAGAAAAGAATTTAAATTAATCGGTACTAGTATAATGAATTTTATATTAGGATGTTTAACAGTATTTCTTCCAGTTAGCTTATATTTTTTAATTCAAGATGCAATTTATGACTTTATTTATGCTAGCTTTTTATATAATTTTAAATATAAAGGTGATGGAATAGTAACTAATATAGCTAAAATAGTTGATTATAGTGATAAATTTAAAAATATAATATTTTTTATAGTATTAATAAGTATTATAAATGCTATAGTTTTAATTATTAAGTCAAAGTATGAATTATGTATATTTGTTGTTATTAATTTATTAGTAACTATAGTTGCTATTGCCGCAGGAGGAAAAGGATATTTACATTATACAACTTTAGGATCAATTGGATTTATATTTAATATAATATTAGCTTTTAAATATTGGCATATTATGAGATATAATTTTGTAAAGGTAGTTGTTATAAGTGCAATTTTATTTAAAGTTGGAACATTTACAATAAATACTTATGAAAAAGTTAAAGGTGAAGTTGTAGCTGAAAATATTTATAAGCAAAGTGTTATAGAACTTTCAAGTAATGTAGGTAAAGAAGAGCGTATATTAGGATATAATATACCTGCAAAGTGGTATTATACAGCAAATTTATTACCTGATAATAAATACTTTACTCTTCAAGATTGGTGGGCTAGTTTTGATCAGAGCATAAATGAAAGTATAAATGATTATTTAAATTCAGATGCACCTGATTGGATAGTTACAAGTGATATAAATGATATAAAAAATGAATTTGTCAAAGAAGTAATAAATGATGAATATATTCTTATAGATGAAAATTTATCTGGTAAGTTATATAAAAAGAAATAGATAATAAGACATATAGTGTGATTTTATATAAAATATACTATATGTTTTTTTATATAAAGAGATAAAACAGATGGTATTTAAAAGGAAAAACATACAAAATAATACAAAAAAGAATATATTTATGATAAATATTAATAGTATATAATATAGTATTAAATTATATTAAAAAAAAAGAATTAATTTTGGTAAATCAACCTAGTTTACATTGAATTTGACGGATGATTTTATGTAAACATTTGTACTAAGTATGATAAAATTATATCGAGGTTAATTTTAAGATAAAGGAAGACTTTTAGCCGATGAATATTAAAAAATATATAGATATAAATATCTATAAAAAGAAAAATCTAACTATTTTATATCCGTTAGCTATGGGGTTAAATGAGCAAGGATATAGTGTTTATGGAGTTAATTATGCTAGTAACGAGTAATAATAATTCTATAAATGAAACTAATATTGTTTCAGAAAAAATGTTAGTAAGTGAAGATATACTTTTTAGTATTAAAACTGACAAATATAATCTTCAAGGGTTAATAGAAGAGGTAAGAGAAAACTATAAAGAACAATTTTCACCAGATTGCATTCCGATGCTTTGTAAAAGAAAAAGTAATTATAGATTTTCTTTAAATAGAGAGTTTTATGAGGAATTCGAATGGGATAGACTTTTAACTATGGGAGATATTAATAAATACTTTATAGAGGCTAAGGGAGCCACTATTTGTATATACTTTGCTAATACTGATGTCATGGGAGATATTAAATTAGCAGATGGGAATGAGAGATTAAAAGAGGGAACCAAAACAGGGGAAATGAAGTTTTATGAGGATACAGCTTATGCAATGACTGTTGAACTAATTGATGGGAAATATATATTTAATCAAGTTCAATATACTGCAGGAGCAGATAATTACCCAGCTAAGTTATATGTTTTAAATGATGCTGGTGAATTAGCAAATAGGATGATAGACTTAATAGATAAATATAAGTTAAGCTAAAGTCCTTAGGGGATATTAATGAGATAATATATGGTAGAAAAAAGATATGAAGACTTAAAGCCTTCATATCTTTTTTTATTAGTCAAATAAGGTTACCCAATTTTTAGATTTATATCCTTGGAAGCAAGTTCTTATTTGATCTGCACTATTTTTTTCTTCAGCTAAATTTGGAAGCTCGTCTATATTAAAGTATCTGCTTTCAACAGTTTCTATATTTTTAACAAAGTTACCATCTATAATTTCACATAATACAAACACTTTACATACTCCATAAGCATAAATAGGAGTATTGTGCTTATTTCTATCTAAAACAGATATAAGTTTAATAGGCACTACATCTAATCCAGCTTCTTCTTTTACTTCTTTTATAGTATTGGATTTTATAGATTGATTAACATCGACCCATCCACCAGGAAGAGACCAAGTTCCATTTTTTTCTTTTACAAGCAAGATTTTATCATCTTTAAATATAGCAGCTCTAGTATCTATTTTAGGTGTCTGGAATCCAGTTTCGTTGCAAAAGATATCATTTACCTTATCAATAGGAAAACCAGATTGAATACTTAACATTTCAGCAGCTATTTCTCTTAATCTTTCAAAGCGTTCTATATCAAAGGAGTTTTCACAATATGTTATTCCAGCTTGAGAAATAAATTGCAATTCCATTGCAATACTTAACCAAGATTTATCTTTAAAAGGATTTAGATTTTGATTTAGTAAATTTATTATTTCATAAGGTTGATTTAAATAATACTTTGCCTTTATATGCTTAACAGAATTACAGCCCCAAAGAGCTAAAGCAGAGTGGACGTTTGCTTTTAAAGCACATTCCATATCATAAATGCTATCACCAACATATAATACTTCATCAGCATTTGCACCAGAAGTTTTTAAATATGCAAGCATAGGATGGGGGTTAGGTTTATGAAGTTTGCTATCATCAGCACATATAACGTAGTCAAAATAATGGTGTATAGAAAAAGGAATAAAATCAGTTTTATATTCTTCTCTTTTTTTAGAAGTGACAATTCCTAATATATAATTTTTACGTTTTAATTCATCAAGTGTACTTTTTATTCCATCAAAAACATTTACAGTGTGAAAAGCATCTTTTAAATTATCATTCCATAAATCATTTGCCGACTGTACATCTTTTATACCTAACTTTTTTAGAGTTACTTCACCGGGAATACCAAGTGCAAACCTTAAATCATTTGTAGAAAGTTCTTTATTTTGCAATTGAAATATAGTTTTTTGTAATGACTTTAAAACAGCCTCTTCTGTATCAAGTAAAGTTCCATCAATATCAAAGACTATGTGTTTATAATTCATATATTGTACCTCCATAATTGATGTTTTATATAAGATTAATATCATTATATCAATAATATATGTTTTAAAAATTAAATATATATTAATTTAAAAGAATGTGTTGAATACGGTTTAAATAGTAAAAAATATGTAACACAAAAAAGATAAAATTCATATTATATATGGAGTACAAAGTATTTAAATAAACAATTTAAATAAACAATTTAAATATTAGTATTGATTATTATAGAGATGAGTCATATAAAGGTCATTAAATTTAAAGAGTAGCTCAATATTTATATTGGTATAGGATAGGCCATATATATGGTTTATTTCTAAAATAGTTAAGAAGATAAATAGAAGGTGGAATATGTTATGAAAAACTCTGTTGAGATATTAAGGATATTCCCAGAAACTTTTAGAGCTAATTTGTATACTACTAAGCCTTTTAGAATGATTGGATTAATAGAAGCAGAAATTAGGTATGATAGTGATGTGGAAAGGGTAACATTAGCTTACTACAGATCATCAGGAACAAATGATAATAAGATACAAGGTCTATGGTATCCAATCGTTGGTATAAAGACTCATACAGGAAGTTTTACAGAATTTACGAGCTATATAAATAATGTTATGTCTAATGTTACAAGAGGTGGAATGGCAAAAAGAAGATGGTTAGCTAAATCCTTATTTTTTGCTTATGGTTATGGTGATGGTAGAACAAATGGATTTTCAGGTGGAAGTCAGAGAGTAAAGTTATATGAAATAGGAAAAAACTTAAGGCTTCTTTATGAATCAGGACAATATAAAAAAGAGCAATTATTAAATGCAGTAACTCTTAATAGTTTAGTAATGTCTAATAATATATATGATGGAAATAAAAAATCACAAGTAGAAAACTACGAAAGATTTATAAAATATATATATTCAAGAGCATAGAGCAGTTAAATTAAATAAAATCTACGGCTATTGTCGTAGATTTTTAATTTTGCTAATTTATTTTAAACTATGGTTAATTAGTATATAATCTAAGTAAATAAATGGATTAAAATCATTATATGGAGGTATTTATGAAAATTTTTCATATGGGAGATTGGCATATAGGAAAGCTAGTAAATGGTTTTTATATGACAGAAGATCAAGAGTTTTTAATGGATAGTCTTTTCGAAAAGATAAAAAGTGAAAAGCCTGATGTATTATTAATAGCAGGAGATTTATATGATAGATCAGTTCCGCCAGTTAGAGCAGTGGAGCTTTTAAATAAAACTTTTAAAAAGATAATAAAAGAATTAAATACCAAGGTTATAGCAGTAGCAGGAAATCATGATAGTAATGAAAGAATAGAATTTGGAAGTGCTATGTTAAAGGATAGTGGATTATATCTTGTGGGGAATTTAACTAAGGATATTAATAAAATTGTTATAGAAGATAAATTTGGACCAGTTAATTTCTATCCTATACCGTATGCAGATGTTCCTGTAGTGCGTGATTTATTTGAAGATGAAGAAATAAAAACATATGATGATGCTATGAGAAAAGTAGTTGAAAATATAAATATTTCATTAAATAAAAAAGAAAGAAATATTGCAATATCACATGGTTACGTTACTTATATGAAAGGTGATGAATTTGAGGAGTTAGAAGAGTCAGAATCAGAAAAGCCTTTAGCTATAGGTGGGACAGAATTAATTAATGTTAAGCATTTTGAAAACTTTAATTATACAGCGTTAGGTCATTTACATGGACCACAAAAGGTATATAGTGATAAGGTTAGATATTCAGGTTCCCTTATGAAGTATTCATTTTCAGAAGTAAATCAAAAAAAGGGTATTACAGTTATTGATTTAATGGAAGATGGTGAAGTAGAAATTAGCTTTATTCCCTTAGTTCCTAAAAGAGATTTTAGAGTTATATTTGGAACTCTAAGTGATATTATAAGTAATAATAATGATGATAAAAATAAAGAAGATTATATAAAGATAGTATTAAAGGATAAAGGGGAATTATTAGACCCAATGGCTAAGATAAGAGCAATTTACCCTAATGCTATGGAGCTTATTAGAGAAGAAAGAATAAGGGCAAATAGTGAAAATAAAGCTATGGCTACAAATATAAAAGAAAGGTCAAAGTTAAATTTATTCCAAAGCTTTTATGAAGATATAGTAGGGGATGAGTTAAATGATGATGAGCTAGAAATAATGTCAAAAATTATTAATAAAGCAGAAAATGGTGGTGAAAATAATGAAGATTAAAAAGCTTATTATAAGTGCTTTTGGTCCTTATGCAGAAAAGCAGACAATAGATTTTGAAGAAAATTTAGATGGTAAAAATATGTTTGTTATTACAGGAAATACTGGTGCAGGAAAAACAACTATTTTTGATGCTATTAATTTTGCATTGTATGGCGAAGCTAGTGGAAGTGATAGAGAAGGAAAATCATTAAGAAGTGACTTTGCTGATAATAAAACACCAACAGAAGTTGAACTTTGGTTTTCTATTAGAAATAAGGATTACTATGTAAAAAGGACACCACAATATTTTAGAGCCAAGCAAAGAGGGGAAGGATATACGGAAAGCAAGCCTACAGCTGAAATGAAGATAAAGGATAAAACTTTAACTGGACCTAAAGAAGTAACAAAGGCAGTAGAAGATATTTTAGGAATAAATTCAGATCAATTTAAACAGCTTGTAATGATACCACAAGGTGAATTTAAAAAGCTTTTAAATTCTGATAGTAGCAAAAAGGAAGAAATCTTTAGAAAAATATTTGGAACTAAGGTGTTTTCTATTATACAAAATGATATTAAAGAAAAATCAAATGTATTAAAAAAATCTATAGAAACTATACAAAGAGATAGAGAAAATAGAATAAGAGTATTTAAATGTAGAGAAAAGGAAGAATTACTTGGACTTATAAATGCTAAGGATATAAATATTGAATTAGTTATGGAAAAGTTTAAGGATGCTATAAAATTTGATGAGAAATATAGCGAAGAAGTAAAAGATAATATAAAGAAAATTGAAGATGAAATATCAAAGCTTTCAAAGGAATTTACTTTAGCTGATGAAAATAATAAAAAGATAGAAAAGGTAGAAAAGTGCAAGATTGAATTAGAAGAATTAATAGCTAAAGCTAATGAATATAAAGATAAATCTATAATGCTAGAACGAGGAAAAAAAGCTATAACTGTTGGGAACTTTGAAGAAAAATATAATGAAAAGAAAAAACTTCATGATTCAGTATCTAAGGAATTAAAAGAAAGTAAATTATTAAAGGAAAATTTAGAAGAAGATTTAAAAAAAGCAGAGGAATGTCTTTCTATTGAAAAAGGAAAGGAAGAAGAAAGAAATAAAATATCTAAAAATATAGATGAATATGAAAAGCTTAAGGATAAGGCTGCAAAATATGAATCTATAAAAAATCAGTTTGATTTATTAAAAAAGAAGTTAAAATCTACGGAAGCTAGAAAAATCTCAATTGATATAGAAGTTAAAAGTAATGAAAATACTTTAAAAGAAATATCAATAATGTTAGATGAAATAAAAAAAATAAGGGAAGAGAAAAGTAAGTTAGATATAGAAAATGAAAAATATGAAGGAAAACTAGAAAAAATAAATAGAATATCTTCAGCTATTTCTAAGTGGTTATCAGAAAATGATAGACATGAAAATGGAATAAAGTATTATTCAGAAGTAGAAAAGAAATATAAGAATTTAAAAAATATTTATGAAGAGTTAGAAGATATATTTAAGAAAAATCAAGCTGGTATATTAGCTAGAAATTTAGAAGAAGGTGAAGAATGTCCAGTTTGTGGATCTACATCTCACCCAAGATTAGCAATCTTAGACGAAAAAGAAGTAACAGAAGAAGCAGTGAAAAAATCAAAAGTTGAATTTGAGGCTATAGGAAATAAAAAAGAAGAAGCAATAAAATTATTAACTGAAATAAAAACTAGAATGGATAATATATTTGATGAAACAATTAATTCTATGGCTATGGAACTTTTAGGAAATGAAGTTGATATAACTAATAGTAGTGAAGATATAAATATTATTAATGAAAAAATTAATCAGTTAAATATAGAAAATAATAATTTAATAAAGAAAAATAAAGAAAGAATAGAGGGTTTAAATAAATTAATAAATACTGAAGGTTTAAAACTTAGTGAAAAAGAACAAGCTGAGAAAGCTATTGTAGCTTTAAGAAAAGAACTTGAGGAAAAAAATGAGGAACTAGTAAACCTTCAAGGAAAATTTAAGTCTCAAGAAGTGTTATTAGAAGAAATTAGAAAGGAATTTAATGGTGAAATTAAGACTAAAGCACAATTAGATTTATTAATTAATGATGAAGCTAATAAGCTTAAAAAATTAAAGGAACTATTTGAAAAGGTAGAAGAGCTATATAAAAAAGTAAAAACTAGCTTAGATAATGAAAAGGGTAGATTCCAATCATTAACTAAGAGTGAGGAAGAATCAAAGAGTAGTTATGAAGAAGCTTTAAACATATTTAAAGAAAATGTATTATCTTTAGGTTTTGAGGATTATAAAGATTATATTGGAGCTAAGATATCTGAACAAGGAATAATTTATTTAGAAGAAGAGATTTCAAAATATAATACAGATGTAATTAGTATTAAAAACTTATATAGTATGGTATCTAAAGATGCTGAAGGATTAACTAAAATAGATTTAATGGTTATTAAGGAAAAGCTAGAAGAAGCAAATGAGAAAAAAATTAAACTTGTAAGTGAAGACAAGGAGATATTTGCAGATATTAATCATAATAAAAGTATAATAGAGGATATCAAGAAATTTACTAAGTCCATAGAAAATGATGAAAAGGAATATAAGGTAGTAGGTAATTTATCTAAGATAGTAAATGGTGAAAATTTAAAGAGAATAAGCTTTGAAAGATATGTTTTAGCAGCATATTTTGAAGATATAATTGCAGCTGCTAATGTTAGATTTAGTAAAATAACAGGAAGTAGATACGAGCTTTTAAGAAAAGAAGATATAGGAGACAAGAGAAAAGGTCAAGGCTTAGATTTAGAAGTATTTGATAATTATACTGGTAAATCTAGAGATATAAAAACTTTATCTGGAGGAGAAAGCTTTAAGGCATCATTATCAATGGCATTAGGGTTAGCGGATGTGGTTCAAAGCTATGCTGGAGGAATTCAATTAGATACTATGTTTATAGATGAAGGATTTGGAACGTTAGATCCAGAGTCTTTAGATAATGCTATAGAATGTTTAATAGACCTACAAAACGATGGTAGATTAGTAGGCGTAATATCACATGTAGAAGAGCTTAAGGATAGAATAGAAGCCAGGTTAGAAGTAATATCAACTAATAAGGGAAGTAAGGTTGAATTTAAAATTTAGTTATTACAATAATATAAAAACTCACGATAGTTACTTGAATTATCGTGAGTTTTTTAGAAGCAAATAACTTATAGAATTTCTAATATTTCAATTGAATAGTTTTCACCAGGAGCATTAACCTCCACTGTTTCACCAGCTTTTCGACCAGTCAAGGCTTTACCTAAATCGGATTCTATACTTATAAGCATATTTTCAGGATCTAAATCCATAGTAGTTACTAAAGTTACTATTTCTTCTTCGTCATCTTCAACAAATTTAATTCTAGCCTTACTGTTAATTCCTAAGACAGATTTATCTAAATCAGAATCATCAATTACAGTAGCTGTAGAAATCATAGTCATTAAATATTGAATTCTATTATCATTTTCTCTATAGTTTGCACAAGCTTCCTTATATTCAGCATTTTCAGATCTGTCTCCATGAGCAGCAGCAATAGCCTTTTCTCTTGCTATTTCTCCTCTTTTTACAGTAAGTCTATATTCTAATTCATCTTGCAATTTTTTCATATTCTCAGCAGTTAGTGTGTTATTCATAAAAAGCCCACCCTTTCAAAATATAATACCTTAATATTATAATACATAAATTAAAAAATGAAAGGCTAAAGTACTAAAGCTATTAATATAATTGCAGATGTTATTTGAAGTAATCCTATGAATAAACAATAAACTGATGTTTTAACTCCTTGTTTAACTAAGTCAGCAAAATAAACTCTCATACCAATTCCAGCAAGAGCAATTATTTCAATAAAATTATCTATTTCTTTTAATGTACCAGCCCAAGAACTGGGAATTATACTAAGGGAATAAAGAGCACAAGTTATAAAAAATCCTTTTATATACCAAGGCATTTTTATTCTAGATTGGTGAGTATTACTATGAACTTCATGTTCTACTGCATCTATAGCTTTAGTAGCATTTTTATTTTTTATTGCAGCCAAAGCAAATACAACACCAACTAAAAAGATAATTCTAACTATCTTAAAAATGGTAGCAAGCTCTTTAACTTCTTCACTTACTATGGAAGCTGAAGCAACTACTTGGCCTACTGATTGTAAAATACCTCCTAAAAATGCAGAAGTTCTAAAAACTTCATTGTTATATAAAAATGAAGTAATTAAAGGAAGTAAAATCATAAGAACTGTACCAGTTACATTTACCATAGTAATGGATATTCCCTTATCTTTAGAATGAGCATTTATAACAGGAGCAGTAGAAGCAATTGCAGAAGATCCACAAACAGCATTACCACTTGCCATTAATAATGTGAAGTCTTCTGAAAATTTCATTTTTCTACCTATAAAAATTGTTCCGGCAGTAGTTATAATCATTTGAAGTATTATAAATAATATTCCCATAATGCCTATATGGAGTATTGATGATACACTAAGGGTAGCTCCCAATAAAACAACAGAAATAGAAAGAAGAGTTCCTTCGCAAAATTTGGTTCCTCTATGAAAGAAGGGTTTATTACCAAATGTATTACCTACTAAAATACCTATAAATATAGATAATGTTGCAGCACCAAGGCTAGGAACAAAAACAGCAAGCATCTTACTTAATATAGCTATTGCTACGCATATAAGCATTCCAGGGATAGTATCAACTATTTTTTTCTTTGTAGTTAAGTTATGTTTACTCATATAAAATTCACACCTTTTATTATTTTTTACCAAATATAAAGTAATTATATTATTTGAAATTATAATTACTTTTATAAATGGATAATAAAGGGGATGTATATTAAAAAGGATGTAGAAAAAATTCTACATCCTTTAAAAATTATTTAAATAAGTCTTCAGTAGGCCAGGACTTCTTTTGTTTTACAGGTAATAGGATTATAAATTTACTTCCTTTGCCTAATTCACTTTCTACATGGATAGTTCCTTGATGAAGTTGAATTATTTTTTTAGTGATAGTTAATCCTAGACCACTTCCTTTATGAACTTCAGAATTACTATCTACTACTTGATTAAATCTATTGAAAATTAATTCATGGTACTTTTTATCGATTCCTTTACCATTATCAGTTATTTCAATTTTAACCCATTCATTTAAATCTTTGATTTCAACTTTTATAAATCCACCAGCAGGTGTAAATTTAGATGCATTATTAACTATATTTACGATACATCTTTCTATTTCAGTTGAATCAGCGTGAATTATTTTTTCTTCTATTTCAGGATCAATAATAAGATCTATATCTTGCTTTTCGATATAATTGCTTAATGAAAGGGCAGCTTCCTCTACAACATAAACTATATCTATAGGTTTAAGATCTATTTTATAGCTTCCATGCTCAATTTTAGAAGTATCTACTAAGTCATTAATTATCTTTAATAATCTCTTAGTATTGTTTCTCATAATAAGCATATAAGATTCAAGCTTACTTCGTTCTATTCCTTTATCTTGCTTATTTAGTTCTCGAATTAATTGTTCAGTAGAGTAAATAACATTAAGAGGAGTTCTAAGCTCGTGAGATAAATTTATAAGATAACTATTTTTTCTCTTTTCTAATTCAATTACTTTTTCAAATAACTCTTTATTAGTTTTCATTTCATCGCTTAACTCTTTAGTTCTTTGTGAAACTAGTCTATCTAATTTTTTTACTTTAGCCTTACTATTAAATACAGCAAATGCTAAAAGAATTAGATAAAGTAAAATTGCAACATTACTAGCCCAGATAGGTGAATTAATTTTAAATGTCAAAATAGATTCATTGCTAACTATACCGTTATTACCTCTAGCTTTAATATGAAACTTATAATTACCAGGAGAAAGATTACTTAATGTAATAGAGTGACCATCCATAGGAATCCATTCATCAGTAGCCCCTTCTAAAAGATAAAAATATTTTATTCCATCTATATTTTTATAATTTGCTACAAATGCATCTATATATATATTATTTTCATCATAGGAAAGTTTTGTGTTGTCTATATTTGGTACCTCTAACCCATTAATTTTAAATTTATTAAATATAATATCATATGCAGCTCCATCATCCTTAAGGGTTTCGGGAGCAATTATATTAAATCCGTTTATTCCTCCAAAAAGCAATTTATTATTTTGTGATTTAAAAAATGCATTTCCATTAAATTCATTACTCTGTAAACCATCAGTAATATTAATAGTTGAAATTATATTGGTATTAATATTTAATTTAGATATACCCATATTAGTACTACACCAAGGATTGCCATCAGAGTCTAATAGAACTCCATAAATGGTGTTATTAGATAGACCATCTTTAGTAGTATATCTTTTAAAGTCATTTGTTTTTGTATTTAATAAATTAAGTCCAAAACTTGTACCAATCCAAAGATTATTAGAGGAATCTTCAATAATACATCGGATAGAATTACTACTTATAGAGTTGGTGTCATAATCATCTGTAGTATAAACTAAAACATTTTTAGATTCAGGATTTATCCGTATTAGTCCACCTTGAATAAATGTACCAATCCAATACTCCCCAGAAGTCGTTTTATAAATATCACTAATATATGAATCATTTGGAGAATACTTTAGGATAACCTCAGTTAAATCTAAAATTTCATAATTTGATAAATTTAATATGTACAGTCCAGAAGATGTTCCTATCCATAAGTATCCTAAGTCATCATAATAAAGTGATCTAATAGACTTATTAGTTAACCCGGTTTTTTCATCGAAATTTTTACTTGTTTTATTTTTTAGATCTAGAATAGTTAGACCTTTGTTAGTTCCTATAAATACAAAATTATCATTACCAGCAATGTCTATAATATCATTATCGATAATATAGTCGGTGTTTAAGTTTTTTATTTTATCCATGTTTTTATCTAGTATGTCTATGCCATTATATCTAGTACCTATCCATAATGATCCATAGGTATCTTCGTAAATTGCTGATACCATATTATTGGTTATGGTATTGTTATCAAAGGGATCATTTTTGTAATGTTGAACTTTACTACTAGGATTAAAAATACTTACACCTGAATATGTACCAACCCAAATTAAGCCACTTTTATCTTGAATAATAGAAAAAGTATTATTATCAACTAAAGAGTTTATGTCATAAATTTTATTTTTATGAGAAATAAATGTTTCAGTGTTATTATCAAACTTAGATAATCCTTCATCTGTAGTAATCCACATATCTCCACTTTTATCTCTTAGAAAATTTCTTATCATTCCACCAGGTAATGAAGTCACATCTTTTTTATCATAAGGATAATGGGTTATTTCGCTTGTTTTTAAGTCTAATTTATAGGCCCCAGTAGAATATGAACCAGCCCAAATGTAGCCTTTGTAATCATAATAAATTTTATATATTTCAGTAGAGTTTAAATTATAGGGGTTAGATGTTTGTAGAAATTGTTCTGATTCACCAGATGATAAGTTAATTTTATTAATTCCATTTTCAGTTCCAATCCATATGTTTCCTTTATCATCTTCAGTTAATGAATTTATGTATTGTGATGATAAATTATCTTTTTCAAATATTCTAGAAAAATTATTAGTTTCCTTATTGTAAATATTTAATCCATCAGCAGTACCAACTAATATTTGTTGATTTTTTGTTATTAAAATGCAATTAGTATTTCTATGAGAAAGGTTTCCGTGATTTTCATCATTTGAGTAATTTGTTATTGAAGTACCATCGCTATGAATTTTACTTAGACCACTAGCAGTAGCGGTCCAGATATTACCGTCAATATCTTCAGTTATATCTAAGATATAGTTATTAATTAAGCTATTTTCTTTATCTTCATTTACACTATATTTTTTGAAGTCATATCCATTGTACTTATTTAATCCATCATTAGTTCCAAGCCAAATATAACCTTTACTATCTTGAAATAGAGCTTCAACAGTTCCTTGAGTTAATCCATCTTGAATAGTAATATTTTTAAAGTTAATTTGTTCTTTTGCGCTAATAATTTTAGAGGGAGGTAATAAAACTAAATTAATTAAAAGTGTAATTATTAGTATTTTTCCAATCAATTGTTTTTTCATAATTCAAAATCCTTTTATTTACATTTAAAATATAAAATTATCTATATTTAACTGTATAATTTTATCACTTCTAATCTATCAATACAATGATATTAAAACAATTTCCTTTATAATAGAAGAAGTGTTATTATTTTACATATATTAATATGGTTACTATTATTAATTTTTAAGTAATAAGATATAATAAAAACTATATAAATAGAATGCAAATTGACAAAATAATAAAGAGTAAAAGTATTTGATATGAAATTTTAATTGTATCATAACTAATATTTTTGTTATAATTCAGCTATACAAATAACATTAACAGAGGGATAAAAATATGATGAAAAAATATAAGAAACCAGAATTATTAGCACCAGCAGGGAGTTTAGAAAAGTTAAAAGTAGCTTTTCAATATGGAGCAGATGCAGTTTACTTTGGGGGGCAAGCATTTTCATTAAGAGCTGCTGCTCAAAATTTTACTTATGATGATATGAGGGAAGGTATAAAAATAGCAAGAGAATACGGTGGAAAAATGTATTGCACAATTAATGTAATGCCAAGAAATGAAGGTATAGATCAACTACCTGAATTTTTAAAAAACCTAGAGGAAATAGGAATAGATGCAGTTTTAGTATCTGATCTAGGCGTATTTTCAACTGTTCAAAAGTATACGAAGCTACCTATACATGTAAGTACGCAAGCGAATACAATAAATTATGAAGCCTGTAATATGTGGGGAAGACTTGGAGCAGAAAGAGTAGTTTTAGGAAGAGAGTGTTCACTTCAAGAAATAAAAGATATTAGAAAAAATATACCAGAAGATTTAGAAATAGAAGTATTTATTCATGGAGCAATGTGTATTTCGTATTCAGGAAGATGCTTACTTTCAAGCTATATGACTGGAAGGGATTCAAATAGAGGGGCTTGTGCTCAATCATGTAGATGGAAATATTCTTTAGTAGAAGAAAAAAGACCAAATGAGTATTTCCCAATAGAAGAAGATGAAAATGGAACATACATAATGAATTCAAAGGATTTATGCCTTCTAGAATATATTCCAGAGATTATGGAAGCAGGAATATCTTCATTGAAAATAGAAGGAAGAAATAAAAGTGAATACTATGTAGCATTAGTAGTAAATGCATATAGAAAGGCTATTGATTTATATTGGAATGACCCTGAAAATTATAAATTGCCAAAAGAATTATTAGATGAAATGTATAAGGTTAGCCATAGAGAATATCATACAGGATTTTTCTTTAACTCACCAAAGGAAGAAGGACTAATATATCATACAAATAATCATGTAAAAGAATATGATGTAGTAGCAATAGTTCATGAATATGATGAAGAAACAGGAATTGCATTATGTAAGCAAAGAAATAAATTTGTTCTCGGAGATAAGGTAGAAATTTTATCACCAGATTCAATTGGAGTAGAATTTATTGTTGAAGACTTATATAACGAAGATGGCGAAAAGATAGATCAATGCCAAAGACCAGGAATGATGTGTAAAGTTAAGATGCCGTGCAAAGTAGATAGAAATACATTCCTTAGAAAAGAGCTAGTTTAGTATAAATAATAAAAAAAATAATATTAAATCTATGAATATAAATATTTATAAAATTTTAAATAGAAATAACCTAGTAGGAATTGCTATTCTTACTAGGTTATTTTATTACAATGGGCTTGTCTCTTTTTCTAGTAATGTTAAATATTCTAATGCCTCTTCTCGAGATTTTCCACACATATCTTTGCAGGGTTTTAATCCTGCACATACACTAGGTCTTCTAGGATCATTAAATATTTTACATAAGTTATTTTCGTCAAGCTGAATACATCTTTCACCAGCTTTTTTTCCATTTTTCATACCTGGTATTGGAGAAGATATTGATGGAGCTATGCAGCAAGCACCGCAGTATAATCTACATTCCATAAAACTACCGTCCTTTTTACTTTTAATAAAGCTATTATATATTTTAAAAAGAATATTTTCTATATTAAAAGTTATCCAAAAATATATTTAATAAGAAAATGTTTAAAAAATATATTTTGATTTTATATGTATTATATTAATTTTTAATAAGTGTAAATTTAATATTTAACGCAAATGTCCACCACCACTAACCCTAAGAATTTCTCCTGTTATAAATGAACTTTCATCTGATAATAAAAACATTACAGCATTTGTAACATCATTAACAGTTCCAATTCTTTTTAA
>NZ_JBOFYU010000066.1:0-4946 GCF_051654825.1 Clostridium sp. | reverse complement strand
ATTATATTAGATAATGTAAATTTAGAAATAAATAGGGGAGAGATAATAGGTCTTTTAGCGCCTAATGCAGAGGGAAAAAGTACTTTGCTTAAAATATTAGGAGGACAAATTTCCTTTGATAGTGGAAAGTATTACTTTGATAATAATGAATTTACTTATAAGGACAAAGGTAGAATTGGATATATGAGTGATACACCAATAATTCTTCATTCCTGGAAGGTAAGAGATGGAATAGAGTATTATGCTGAGTATTTTGAAAGCTTTGATAGTAAAAAAGCTGAGGGTATGATTAGTAAGTTTAATATAGATTTAGATAGCAAGGTAAAAAAATTATCTAAAGGTCAAGTTGAAAAAATGCACCTAGCATTAGCACTTTCTGTTGAAGGAGTTCTTTATATAATGGATGAACCCTTAGGGGCAATAGATTTAATATCTAGAGAAGATATTATAAAAATGATATTAGATAATTTCAATTATGAAAGCACTATAATAATAGCTAGTCATTTAGTAAGCGATATAGAAAAGATGCTTGATAGGGTTATTCTTTTAAAGAAAGGAAAAATAGTTCAAAATAAATTAGTTGAAGACTTAAGAATGAAGGGGAAATCAGTAGTAGATCTTTATAGAGAGGTGTATGGTAATGCTTAAAATTAAAAAGGATTATATGTGGGAAATAAATATTGCAACAATTTTTATGATAATTTTAACTTTAGTTATTGGAGCAATTTCTATTATTTTATTAAATAGTGAAAATCCAATACTTTCAAGAACTTGGATTGTGTATAAAGCCCTGGTTAGAAATGTAATACTTATTATAGGAATGTATCCTGTTTTTGCATTTGCAGCAGCTTCAGGTTTTGCTAAGATGAATAATTCAGCAATAATAACAGCTCATTTACCCTTTAGTAAAAAACAATTGTTTTTTAAAGCATTAAAGCCTTGGCTGATTTTATATCCAATATTTATATTAGCGTCATTTTTGATTTTAAAAATACTCCAAAGTGGAACTACATTTTATATCATAGGAAATAATCTTAATGTAATACCACTTATAGCAACAGTTTTAATTTTAATAGCTCTTGAAATTCAAATTATTTCTGGAATGATTATAACTATAAGTAAGAAGATAAATGGGTTTATATTATTATTTGTTGGAGTTTTAATTAATATTGCTTTAGCATTTGTAAGTTTTTTAGCTTTAGATATGTTAAAGGTTGATTTAGCTTTAAATATGAATTGGATAATATATCCTGCAGGGATATTTTTTATAGTTTCAATAATTATATTTATTATTTCTTGGAAGGATGTAGAGGCTATTTCAAAATAAATTAAAAAAGGGAGAATGATAATTATGAGAAAAAAGTATTTGCTAATTTTATCTCTAATATTTAGTTTAATGGTATTTGTTTCATGTACTGTTCAAAGTGGAGTAATTACAATTGGTAGTTTAGATTCAGGAAAAGATTATATAAAAGGAAACTATGAAAAGTTTAATGGTGAATATTATAAGATGATAAAATTAAAAAAAGGTGATAAAATAGAATTAAGTACTAATTTTAACACCAAAAATGGAGAAATTAAGTTACTTTTATTAGATAAAGATGAAAATGAAGTTTTAGATTTAAAAAATACAACTAGTTTTGAAGTTTTAGATGATGGATATTACTATTTTAAGGCAATAGCAGAAAATCATTCAGGTGATTTTGAAATGAAATGGAATATAAAAGAATAAATCTTTCTAGAGTAGGACTATAATTGCCTACTCTAATTTTTTTAGCTTTAGATAGAGTTTTAACTACTTATTAAGGTTAGAAATTGTTATATAGGGGCATGTCTGTTGTTATATCACTACTAAAGAGTAATTGAAAACCATCAGATAAATTTAAATAATACATAACATATAGTGAATTTAACTTTTCTCTATGATATAATAATTCAAAAATCAATAAACGAAAGAAGGAAAAACATGAGTAGATATTTTAATAATCAAGAAGTTGAATTATTAGCTCCAGTTGGAAACTTTGAAATATTTAAGGAAGTAATACATAGTGGTGCAGACGCAGTTTATTTAGGTGGAAAAATATTTAACATGCGTATGCATAGAAAAGATTTTAATTTTTCAGATGAGCAGCTTAAGGAAGCTATTAGTATAGCTCACTCATTAGGTAAAAAAGTTTATATAACTGTAAATAACTTATTGAGTTCAGATGACTTAACTATGGCTGAGGAATATTTTAGATATTTAGAAGAGCTTGGTCCAGATGCTTTAATAGTACAAGATATGAGTGTAATTGCACTTATTAAAAAGTTAGGATTAAAGCTTAATATTCACTCTTCAGTAATGATGAATGTACATAATTTTGAAACTATAAAAACTCTTCAAGACTTAGGGGTAACTAGAGTAGTAACATCAAGAGATATTGATTTAAAAACAATAAAACAATTTTCAGTAAAAACTAATATGGAATTTGAATATTTTGTTCATGGGGATATGTGCGTGGCACATGGTGCACAATGTATGTATAGTGGAATGTTATTTGGTAAAAGTGGTAGCAGAGGTTTATGTATGAAACCATGTAGATGGGGATACAAAATGAATAAAGATGGATATGAATTTAACACTACTTTCCCATTAGCAGTTAAAGATATGTATATGTATGAGCATATTCCAGAATTAATTGAAGCAGGTGTTGTTTCATTTAAGATTGAAGGAAGAATGAGAGATGCTAGCTATTTAGTAGATTTAATAAATTATTATAGCGATGCAATAAATAGATATATAGATGATCCAATTTCATATAACAGAAAAAAACATGCTAAAGAATTATTTGAAGGAAGAAAGAGAGATTTTTCAACTGCATATGCCTTTGGTAAACCAGGTCTTTCTAATATAAATGAAAGATATGAGGGAACAGGTAAGTTCTATAGTACAGGAAAGGTATTTAGTAAGCCTGTAGATGAATTTGATATAAAGGAAGAAAGAATTAATGAAGTAAAAGAAATTTTATCCTCAGATAATAAATCAAATGATAATGTGAAGTTATCTATAAAGGTTAATAATTATGAATCTGCTATGGCTGCAATTGAAGAGGGTGTAGATAGCATTTATTTATCAGGGGAAGTATTCCAGCCAAATCTTCCATTTAGCAAAGAAGAAATATTAAAGATTACTAAAAATAAAAAGTCATCTAAGGTTTACTTAGGATTACCAAGAATGATGTATGAATATGATTTCTCTAAATATAATCATTTATTAAGAAATAGTGATTTAGGTTTAGATGGTATATTAGTAACTAATTTAGGAGCAATAAGTAAATTTAAGGATTTAAACTTAGAGCTTATAGGGGATTATTCATTAAATATTTATAATGGTATTTCCGCAAACTTCTATAAGGAGCAAGGTTTAGATTTAGGAGTTTTATCATGTGAATCTCCAGCAGGAAACACTAAGGAAGCTTTTGAAGCTTCAAGCCTACCATTAGAAGTTATAGTTCATGGTTCACCTGTTGTTATGTATATGAGCCATGATTTATATGAAAATACAAAGGTTAAAGAAAAGGGCGAAAAGTCAGAGCGTAAATATAATGATAAGGGAGTTTTATTATTAATAGATGATAAAGGAAATGAACATCCTGTTTATAGAGATTCAAATGGGAACAACCATATGTTATTATCTAAAGAACTTTGCTATATGCCTTTATTAAAGGAATTAAAAGATTTAGGCGCAAAATCCTTTAGAATAGAAGCTTGTCATTATGATGTAGAAACTTTAAGAAAAGTAGTAAGAGAATATAAAAAGGCTATTTTAAATATAGAAGATTGCAATAACATATTTAAAGAATTAAATTATAATTGCTTAGGATTTACTTTTGGGGCAATGCAATTTAACTAAGGAGGAGACTAAATTTGTCATCTGTAGATAAGATAATAGAAAAAAAGCAGGAATACTTATTTCCATCATCACATAAAAATCACTTTTATAAAAACCCACCTGAAATAGTAAAGGGTGATATGCAATATCTTTTTGATTCAGAAGGAAAAAGATATATTGACTTTTTTGCAGGAGTATCTGTAATGAATTGTGGTCATTGTAATAAGGAAATATTAGATGCCACTATAAAGCAAATGCAAACACTTCAACATACAACTATACTTTACTTAACTAATGGTATGGTAGATTTAGCAGAAAAATTAGCAGAGGTAATGCCAGGAGATTTAAGACGTTCATTTTTCTGTTGTACAGGATCAGAAGCTAATGAAGGGGCAATGCTTTTAGCTAGGTTATACACAGGCAAAAATGATTTTATAGCCTTAGATAGAGGTTTACATGGTAGAACATTTTTAACTATGAGTGCTACAGGAATACCTATGTGGAGAGCTGACCCTGAATTATCAAAAAGCATCCATTTTGCAAAAAATACTTGGAGTGAAAATAAGAGCTTAGAAGAGGCATCTAGAGAATCTATAGAAGATATAGAAAAGATAATAAAAGAAAAGGGTGCTGAGAATATTGCAGCATTAATAGCAGAGCCTATACAAGGTAATGGAGGAATTATAACGCCACCTCTATGGTACTTTAAGGAATTAAAAAGCCTTTTAGAAAAGAATAATATACTTTTAATAATAGATGAAGTTCAAACAGGATTTGCAAGAACAGGAAAGATGTTTGCAATAGAAAATTATGATGTAGTTCCTGATATAATGACAATGGCAAAGGCTTTAGGTAATGGTATGCCTATATCAGCCTTTTCTACTAATGATAAGATTGCGTCAGCCTTTACTAAACCTTCAGCATCTACCCTTGGAGGGAATCCAGTTTCAGCTAAGACAGCTATGGCAGTTTTAGATTATATGGAAAAAAATAATTTATGCAAAAGATCAGAGGAACTTGGAAATCTTTTAAAGAATGGATTAGAAAAGTTAAAGGAAAAGTATTCTATAATAAA